>JAGAEA010000023.1 GCA_017613355.1 Clostridia bacterium | reverse complement strand
CTTTTCTTCACAGGATGTGATCGCTCCCTGCAGACGTTGAAAAGAATAATTAACCGATATTATTGTAAAATATTTTTATATGATATACAAAAATGCTTGACAAATGAATGATTATGCGATATAATAACACCGTTGCGAAAGATGGTTTTTGTCGGGAGCGCGGAAGGCTTCCGAACAATCCACCCGAAAGCGACAAACAACAAATCATATTCGGAGGTTACATCTCATGAAAAAGGTTCTTTCTCTGGTCCTTGCGGTACTGATGTTGGCGGGATTGCTTTCCGTGGCAACGTCTTGCGGCACTAAAAAAGTGAAAGTCGGCGTTCAATCCGGCACCACCGGCGAGCTCTTCCTCAACGGTGACGAAGACGCGGGCTATACCGGCTTTGCAAATCTTCAAACAAAGGCATATGACAATGCGGGTCTGGCAGTTGCGGACATGGTGAACGGCAAAGTCAAATATGTGGCGATCGATGCGGCGGTGGCAAAAGCGCTTGCCGAGAAAAACGATAAGATCAAGGTAATTGATTTCGCGCTGACAAAAGAAGATTTCGGCATCGGCGTTGACAAAAACCAAGCGGAATTGTTGGCAAGCATCAATGCGTTTCTTGCTTCTCACAAAGCCGACATTGCCGCGCTCTACGATAAGTATCAGAACATCACCGATGATAATGCGGCGTCATGGTCGGGAAGCACCATTACCGCCGGCACCTATGACGCAAGCAAAAACCAGTTTGTGATTGCGACCAATGCCGCATTCGCTCCCTATGAATTCAAGGTCGGCGATAAATTTGCGGGTATCGACATGGAACTCGCCAAAATGATTGCCGATGAGCTCGGTATGGAACTGGTCATTCAGGATATGGAATTTGACGCGGTTGTGACCTCTATCGGGAAAAACGGCGTGGATGCCGCTTTTTCCGGCTTGACCATTACCCCCGCCCGTCAAAAGGTCATCAATTTCTCCACTCCCTATGAGGAGGGCTCTTATCAGGTAATTATTGCCATGAAAGATGACACGACCTTTGACGCTTGCAAATCCGCGGAAGATGTTTTGAAAGTACTCGGCGAACTGAAATAATCATGGGAAAGACCGAGTGGCAATTATTTTACGGTAAGTTCATAAAGGCAAATGGTTACCGGGTCGTGTTGCGCGGCCTGGTAGCCACTTTGGAAATCGCGGTGTTCGGTTTGTTGATCGGTATTTTTATCGGCACGCTGATCGCCGTAATCAAAGTGATGCCGAAATATAAACGTCTGCCGCGGATACTCTCCGCGGTTTGTGATGTTTATGTGGGTTTCTTCCGAGGAACGCCGATGGTGGTTCAGTTGCTGATCGGTTGGTTTGTCATTCTTCCTGCATTCCATTTGCAGTTGGATAGCGTTGCCGTTGCCGTTATCGTGTTCGGACTGAACAGCGGCGCGTATATTTCGGAAATCATGCGCGGCGGTATCAATTCGGTGGATCCGGGGCAGTTGGAAGCGGCGCGGGCAGTAGGTTTGCCATATCATACTTCCATGTTGCGTGTGGTAGTCCCGCAAGCGGTCAAGAACATTCTGCCGACTTTGGGAAACGAGTTTATCACGCTCATCAAGGAGACCTCGGTTGTCAGCTTTATCGCCGTTGTGGACGTTACAAAGGCTTTCCGCCAGATCGGAGACTCCAACTATTCCTATATCATCCCGTATCTGATGCTTGCCCTGACCTATTTGATTTTGGTGATTGGAATTTCGCGGCTTGTGAAACTGATGGAGAGGAGGCTTGCGAAGAATGAACGGCATTAACGGAAAGACGACGGAAGAAACAAACGTTTTGATCGAAGTTCGCGGACTTTGCAAGTCCTTCGGGTCGTTGAACGTCCTTGAAAACATCGACATCACCATTCGCAAAGGCGAGAAAGTGGCTGTGATCGGACCGTCGGGAAGCGGAAAAAGCACGTTTTTGCGCTGTTTGAACTGCATGGAGGACCCAACGGGAGGAGAAATCCTGTTTGAAGGAGAAAACCTTGCCGACAGAAAGGTGGACATCAACATTCACCGCGAGCATATGGGCATGGTGTTTCAGCAATTCAACCTGTTTCACAACAAAACGGTTTTGCAGAATATCATGATGGCGCCGCTCATCCTGCAAACGAAGCGGGAGATCCGCGAAACGGCGCGGGCGCAAGTGGAGAAACGCGCCGAGGCAAAAGGGAAAAAACACAACCGGTTTGCAATGTGGTGGCTTTGCGGCGTTGAACGCATCAAAGTTTCAAAGCGCGTGAAAGAACAGGTGCGGGAGCGAGTAAAGGAAAAGGCGCTGAATCTGTTGGAGCGCATCGGGCTTTCCGAAAAAGCCGACGCCTACCCCGCAACGCTTTCGGGCGGACAGAAGCAAAGAATTGCGATCGTTCGGGCATTGGCAATGAACCCCAAGGTCATTCTGTTCGACGAACCGACGTCGGCGCTCGATCCCGAAATGGTGGGAGAAGTGTTGGATTTGATCCGGCAACTTGCCGAAGAGGGGATGACAATGGTCATCGTGACCCACGAAATGGGATTTGCGAGAGAAGTTGCGGACAGAGTGCTGTTCATGGCGGACGGCGGAATTGCCGAGGAAGGAACGCCCGAGGAACTTTTCGGCAACCCGAAGAACCCCCGAACCAAGGATTTTTTGAGCAAAGTCCTCTGAACGGAGAAACTTCAAAAACACGGCTTTTGTTTATCAAAAAACGCTAAAGAAAACTCGTTTGAACAAAAAAGTTCAAACGAGTTTTCTTTGGGGGAGAACAGACGTTAAAGTCTGAACGTTGCCATCGGGGGATGAACCGAGGCAGAACACCCCACATCCCCGAGAATAGGGAGCGGGCACTGCCCGCTGGCGGAGAGTGTGGGATTTTCCGCAATTGCTATTTTAAGGCTTTTTTAAGCCTTTCTTATTTCAATTAGGAACAAATCAGGCACAGACTTTCTCAAAAAATGCACCGAATTGAGGGCATTCATAAGGACGATTTCATCGGTTGGCATCATGTGGGAATAGGTCTGTAACGTCTGCTGCACAGTTGAGTGTCCGAGCCGCTTTGAGATGGCTGTGATCGGAACACCGTGGGAGATCAGCAGGGAAGCGTGGCTGTGCCGTAGGTCATGTATCCGTATCTCGGGTACTCCTGCTTTTTTTGCGTCCGAGTGAAGGTGTCTACGGACTGCCTCTGTGAGGATTGGGCGGTCGCCGCCGAACACATAATCCCCATTCGCCGTTGTTTTGTATTTTGTAAGTTGTTCCACAAGAAAGTCCGGCATTGGGATCGTGCGAACGCTGGAAGGACTTTTTGGCAACGTGATGGCGTACTGTTTTTCTGTCTTGACCGTCAGGCTCTTGTTGATGCGAACGGTCTTTTCGGTCAAATCAATGTCGCTCCATTGGAGCGCAAGCCCTTCGCCACGTCTGCATCCCGTGAAATAGAGAAAGATATAAAACATACGATAAACGGGATCGGGTTCCTGTTCCATAGCAAGGAACAGTTCACGCGGCTCCCAAACCTTCATTTCCTCTTTGCGTTCGGTGTTTCTCGGTGGCTTATACGGGATTCTCTTTTTGAAGGAAACGGTTGGCATTCCGTTTTTCATCGGACTCTTACTTCTGCTGATTTCCGCGTTTCTGATTCATTCCACTTCTGGAAAATCGAAAAACGCTTCTCAAAAGGGAAATTCCAAAAAGATCTTTGCGGTTTGGCTGATTTTTGTTTCACTGGCTTTTATAGGGAACGGGTTCTGTTCCATTTTTCAGACGATGCAGCAGAAGGCATTTGACGGGGCTTATAAATGCGAATTCATGGTACTTGCTTTAAGTGCCGCATGCATCGCTATTTTGCCGGTGGCTCTCATTAATTTATAAATAAAAAAACAAAGAAGTTCAGAATAATGGGGTTGCTATCTTTTTAAAATAGCAACCCCATTTTGGCAAAAGCGGTGGAATTCGCTACGGCGCTTCTCGCCTACCATTTTGTTATGATATCTTTAATTTTTTCCGACAACGCTCTTTTGTTTGACGGATGGATGTCGTCTCTTTCGCAAACATCCGAGGAGGTTACAAGAAATACTCCTTTATTCTCTTGAGCAAATTCCTCTTGCGCTTTCTGTATCCCCTTCCACCCTTCGTCGTCCCGATAAACAAAATCGCATATTTGGACGATCACAAAGGGCATTTCTTCGTCGTCAAGGTCCTTTCGCCATGTTCGAATCAATCTTTTTAAAAATTCTTTATAAATTTTGCTTTCTTCTATCGTTGAATCGCTCTCTCCTTGATACCAAATAACCCCTTTAAACGAAAATGGAACGAGCGGTAAAAACGTGTGTTCGTACAGCGCCGAATCATGGTTCCATAAACAATACGGTTCGTTGCGGTAATCCCCGTGCATTTTTTCTATCGGCAAGGTAAAGCTTTCGTCCAGAACGCTTTTCGGCAGCCAGCTCCGGATGCCCGAACCACCCTGGAAGCACCCGATCGCGCCGACATATCCACCTTTTTCTTGCCAATAATATTCCGACGTGTGATAAGCGATGGCAGACCAATAATAGAAGGTTTCGTCTCCGCAAACGCGCCAGCCGGCGGCGCTTTTCAATCCGTCGTGGCTCTGGATCCTGTCCGAAACATAATACCGGATCCGGTCGTTTGGCGCAACGGGTTCTCTCGGCGTCTCCGAGTCCAACGAGAATTGAACGTTCGACTGCCCCGCAAATAAAAATACGTCACCAAACACGCAATCACGGAACTCAACTTGATCGTCGTTCAGGCGAACGATCAGCGTAAGCGGCTCCCCGTAAGGTTGCGCCTCGATCTCAAACACCCATGTTTCGGTCGTCATAGTTCCGACATATTTTTTATTGTCGAAGCGTACTTCGATTTCCCCTTTTCCAAATCCGAAAAATCGGACCGGCTTTTCTGCTTGCAAAACCATATGATCGCGGAAAAGATTGGCTAATCTCATTTTGTATACTCTCCTTTTTTATAAAGATCTTGCTTGAATTTTATCAAAAATTCATTCACCATCTCTCGAAAGCGAGACATATCATTCAAAAAGAGCAATTTGGTAGTGTAATGGAGTTGCTATCTTTGTTAAAACAGCAACTCCATTTTGGCGGAGAGAGTGGGATTTGAACCCACGGTACATTGCTGTACGCCGGTTTTCAAGACCGGATCCTTCGACCGCTCGGACATCTCTCCGTATAGATTTTTCGATTATTTGGACTTTTTTAGAATTTCTTTTAGATATTCGATTTTTGAAACACAGGGAAGTATGTAAAAAGCCAGATTTCATCAGGGTTTTCAGGGCGTTGGCGTCCGAAATTCTCACAACTTTTCAAGACCGCCTCGTTATGACCACTTCGATAACTCTCCGTAAAGAATATATAACAAACGTGTGGGATGGAGCCGTTTTGACACGGCGCTCGTGCCCACCCCGTTCGCATCGTCGCTATGAGATCAAATCGCAGATTTGCTCTCAAAAGCTCCGTGCTCTGCGGGGTATCGCTACGCGAAAAGAGCCCGCAGGGCTTTTTTCGCTTGCTCACCCGTTATGACCACTTCGATAACTCTCCGTAAACAATCCAACCGCGAACGATTTTTGCTTCGCGCATGACCGAAACGCCGCGTTTATTTTAACACAAACGCGGCGTTTTGTCAAGTTTTTCATTAACAAAATTATTCGCGCTTTTCTTTTGGTTTCCCGTCGAGACGACGCAGGATATTTTCATAGGTCAGTCCATAACTGTCGGCAATGTCGCGTGCATAGCTCTTGCCGTCGGGTTTGGCACGAAGAATACGGAACGAGCGCTTTCCTTCGCCTTCCATTCCCGCAACCAACGTGTCGATGGCGACGCCGCCCGAAGCGAGCGAACGACGGTTCAGCTCTTCGATTTCGGCGGCAAGTTCGTGCAGGTGCGTGGAGAAGAGACAGCGGCAACCGACGTGTGCAAACCCGCCGAGCACCTCCGCGGCGATATAGGACGCTTCATAGCTTCCCGTGGAGGACAGGGATTCGTCGAGCAGTACCAGACTGTTCGGCGTCACGCAGTCGAAAATTTCACCCAGTCGGGCACATTCTTCGCCGAGCCGACCCTTGTCGATCGTGTCTTCCGCGCCCGTGGGGAAGTGCGTGTAAATGCCGTCCACGGGGGAGATGGAAATGTCGTCGGCGGGCAGATACATTCCGAGTTGGAGCATGACCTGCGCCAGCCCCAGCGCGCAAGTGATGACCGATTTGCCGCCGCGGTTCGGTCCCGTAAGCACGTAAATTCTTGCGTTTTCGTCAAAAACGAGGTCGTTCGGGACGATTTCCTCCTCGATTTTGAGCGCCACGCAGGGATTGTAAAGTCCCGCCGCGCGGAAGGTGCGTTCTTCCATGGGACGGATGTCGGGTACCGCGAGCGGACAACCCTTTTCGCGCAGAGCAAGAAGCATTTGCGTTCCGCGAACGAGAAATTCGAATTCGGGCATCAGTTGAAGCAGAAATTCGGTGTTTTCAAGGACGTAGGTCTGCACGATCTTCTTCCATGACCGCAGGGATGAACGGTAAATCTCGTTGATCGCGCTGTTAAAGGCATTGGCGAGGGCGGTTTTTTGGTTCTCGGACTGCTTTTTGCCGAACGGAACGAGGTCGGCGATGCAGGTGTATTCGTCGTTTTTGAAGTTCAGGCGCAGGATTTTATCCAGAACGTCGCCCGACTTGAAAGCCTCGGGATTGATGGAAAGCACCCCTGCCGAAGTGGGACGGAGTTGCGCGTCGAGATTGACCCCGATGGTGACGGAGCGGATCTCGCGCACGCGGCGGGTCAGTTCGTTCAGTTTCACGTTCAGTTCACGGTAGTAGTCGCTTTCCGCAAGCTCGGCGATCAGACGGGCGAGCGCGGTGAACGCGGGACTTTTCAGTTCGTCCCGAACGGTCGTCAACGCCGAGTGAAGAACCTCGACGCTTGAAACGTAGAGCTCGATCTCGGTCATGCTCGAAAGGTAGTCGTTCGGGTCTCCGCTGTCGGCTTCGAGGCGGCGAAGCTCCATGATGTCGTTGAGAATGGGAACGAGTTTGCCGAGCATATCGGTCAAGGCGGGACAGCGCATCATGTCGTCAAAGGTTGCAATGCGGTAGCGCATCACGGCGGGATCCGTGGTAAAAAAGGAAGAAAGGTCTCCGCTCGTCAGCGAAAAAGCTTCGAGCAAACCGAGTTCCTCGAGCGTGAAAAGGTCGATGTCGGGCGTATCCTCTCCGCTTTCATGCCTGCGGCGGGAACCCTCGTCGGGATAGATCAGGCTGAATTCCGTGAAATCCATGTCGGTATCCTTTCCTATTTTATCTCTTTCCATTTTATCACAAAAATCCCGTTTCGTCTATACAATCCTCAAAATTTTTTCTTCAAATGCAAAAAAAACTTGACCAAAGCGAAGGGATGTGCTAAAATAGAGGCAGAAAAAAGAAGGGAGGGGCGGAAATGTCAACGGTCACAAACCTGACGGAACTATGGCACGACAGTGAAAAAGACGACGCTTTGCTCCTCACCGCGAAACCGACGGAGGGATCCGACTACGCGCGGTTTTGCAATTTATGCGACGCTTTTGCGGAGATGCCGTTCCACCCTATTCGCAGGCGGGCGGAAAAACAGTTGCGGTCGCTGTTTTCCTGTGAACTGCCGCCGCTCCCCGAAAATCGCGAAACGATCTGGCGGCTGACCGCCGAGCGGCTGCTGCTCCGCCCGCTTGCCAAAGAGGACGCCGACGCCGTTCGAGCGGACGAGCCTTCCGCCGATTTGCCGAGCCTTCCGAACGACCGAGAGCGCTTTTCGGATTACCCCGCGCTTCCTGAGACATTCGCACGAACCTATGCCGAATGGGAAAAAGAGCAAGCGAAACAATTTGCGGAACGTCCGCCGAAGCAAGGGGTGCTTTTTGCTCTTGCAAGCGGTTTTCATGTTCGAAAAACAAGCCGCTATCATGCCGACCGTCATCTTTCGGGCGAGGAGACAAATTCCGATGTATGGACTGTGCAAATCTTTCGATTTCTTGCATACGCTCTGCAAAAAACCGACAAAAAGATTCTTCTGCGGACATCCTGCGACCCGCCCGAAATTGCGAATTTGCTTGCCTTGATCGCTTCGGAGGTGGAAATTACGCCCGTTCTTTGGATGCCCGAACGGATCACCGAAGCCGAACGCTTGATCGACCTCTGCCGTGCCTACCCGAATCCCGATGTGTCTCTTGCCGTTCGCGACGGTGAACCCATTGACCCGTGCCGCCTTGCGGCGACCGTTCCGATCGGACGTGTGCGCGTTTTCCGATAATTTGACACCCGTATCCTTTCTTTTCAAAGAGGGATGGGAAATGGCGGCGATTTACTTTGCGAAAATAAAAGCGCCGCCTTTTCGGTTTTGCCGTTACCATTCATATTGCGTCAGACGCCCCGTTTCCTGTAAGTCCGAAAAATTCGATTGCCGCAAGACCTCGTAAACCGCAATCGCCACGGAATTGGAAAGATTGAGAGAACGGAGCCCTTCGCGCATGGGGATACGGACGCAACGGTCGGGATGTTCGTGCAAAAATTCTTCGGGGAGTCCTTTGGTTTCTTTCCCGAAGAACAGGTATGCGTTTTCCGGGTAGGAGACGTCGGTATAACTGCGGGGAGCTTTGGTGGAAAAACAGTAGAAATCGGCGTCGGGGTGCTTTGAGAAAAAGTCGTCGAGCCCGTCATAGTAGGAAATGTCGAGGTAGTGCCAGTAGTCGAGTCCCGCGCGTTTGAGCTTTTTATCGTCGATTTTGAACCCGAGCGGGCGGATGAGGTGAAGGGAAGCGCCCGTTGCGGCGCAGGTGCGGGCGATATTTCCCGTGTTTTGCGGAATTTCGGGTTCGTGGAGAACGATGTTGATGTTTGCCATGGAGGTAGCGGGCTCCTTCCTTTTTTTTGCGATGTGCGAAATCATCATAGCATGAAACGGGCTTTTTTGCAAGGGATTTTCGGAAAAAAATGAAATGTTTACAAATTATAATACAATTTCAATTCATCATGTGTTATAATAAATAATATATAGTTCCAGTCGTATCCCCAAAACGAAAGGATTTTTCACCATGTCTCTTTTTACCAAGCTCTTCGGAACTTACAGCCGGCGGCAACTCAACAAAATCAAGCCGATCGCCGACCGTGTGGACGAACTCGGAGAATCATACAAAGCCATGACAAACGCCGAGCTGCAAGCGGTCACACCCGCGTTGCGGGAACGCCTTGCAAACGGCGAAACGCTCGACGACATTCTGCCCGACGCTTTTGCCGCCGTTCGCGAAGCGGCGGATCGTGTACTCGGGAAGCGACCTTTCCGCGTGCAGGTGCTCGGCGGTATCGTGCTCCACCAGGGGCGCATCGCCGAAATGAAAACGGGAGAAGGCAAAACGTTGGTGGCAACGCTCCCCGCCTATCTCAACGCGCTTTCGGGTCAGGGTGTGCATATCGTCACCGTCAACGATTATCTTGCGCGCGTCGGTGCCGAAGAAATGGGACGTGTGTATGAATTCATGGGACTGACCACGGGGCTGATCCTGCACGGGCAGACGAACGAGGAGAAACAGGCGGCATATCGTGCCGACATTACCTACGGTACCAATAACGAATTCGGGTTCGACTATCTTCGCGACAACATGGTCGCTTATAAGGAACAAATGGTTCAGCGCGGGCATGTGTTCGCGATCGTGGACGAGGTGGACTCGATCCTGATCGACGAGGCTCGCACCCCGCTCATCATTTCGGGTGCGGGGGAGCAGGTTTCGGATCTCTACGAGCGCGCCGATCGCTTGGTTCGCGGCATGAAAAAGTTTGTCATTAAGGAAGTGGACGCCAAGGAAGATCAGGACAACATCGACGCCGACTATATCGTGGACGAGAAGGCGAACAACGCCATCCTGACCCCGCGCGGCGCGAAAAAAGCGGAAGAATTCTTCGGGCTCGCAAACTTCACCGATGCCGAAAACGCCGAGATCGCGCACCATGTCAATCAAGCGATCCGCGCCCACGGCTGTATGCACCGCGACGTGGATTACGTCGTCAACGAAAACGGCGTGATGATCGTGGACACTTTCACGGGGCGTCTCATGCCGGGCAGACGGTATTCGGACGGCTTGCACCAGGCGATCGAGGCGAAAGAAGGCGTGGAAGTTCAGAAAGAGAACAAAACGCTTGCCACCATCACATTCCAGAACTACTTCCGTATGTACCGCAAGCTTTCTGGCATGACGGGAACGGCATTGACCGAAGAAACCGAATTCCGCGAAATCTATTCGCTTGACGTGGTCGAAATTCCGACCAATATGCCCATGATCCGCAAGGATCACAACGACGCGGTTTATAAGAACCTCAAAGGAAAGTACGACGCGATCGTCCGTCAGGTCATCGCGTGCCACGAAAAAGGACAGCCCGTGCTGGTCGGCACGGTTTCCATCGATAAATCGGAAGAACTGTCCCGCCGATTGCGGAGCGCGGGGATCCCGCATACGGTGCTCAACGCCAAGTATCATGCCAAGGAAGCCGAGATCGTTGCGCAGGCGGGCAAACTCGGAGCCGTTACCATTTCCACCAACATGGCGGGACGCGGCACCGACATTCTGCTCGGCGGCAACCCCGAATTCATGGCAAAAGCGGATATGAGAGCCAAAGGCATTGCCGAGGAATATATCGCAAGATGTACGGGAATGACCGACACCGACGACGAAGAACTGATCGCCGCGAGAAAACTCTTCCGTGAGCTGGTGGAAAAATACCGCGCGCAGATCGCTCCCGAAGCGGAGCGGGTCAAGGAAGCGGGAGGCTTGTTCATTCTCGGAACCGAGCGCCACGAAAGCCGACGCATCGACAACCAGCTCCGCGGACGCGCGGGACGTCAGGGCGACCCGGGCGAATCCCGCTTTTTCCTCTCCATGGAGGATGATCTCATGCGTTTGTTCGGAGCCGACCGCATTATGGGCATCATCAACGCGCTCCGTATGCCGGAGGATGTTCCCATCGACGCGCGGATCCTTTCGGGCGCGATCGAACGGGCGCAGAAAAACCTCGAAGACGCCAACTTCAAGCGCCGCAAATACGTCCTTTCCTACGACGACGTGATGAATCGCCAAAGAACGATCATCTACGGGCAGCGTCAGGATGTGCTTAACGGAAAAGATATTTCGGAAACCGTGCAAAAGATGCTGACTTCCACCGTGGAAGCAACGGTACACGACTATTTGCGCGGCGAGCATCGCGCGGAATGGGATGTTGACGGTCTGCGCGCGCACTTCCTCGGTATTCTGACCGAACCGGACGATTTCCGCGATGCCGCCGAACTTGCGCACATGACGCGCGAGGACGTTGCCGAAATGCTTTGCGACCGCGTGATCGAGCGTTACCGTGAAAAAGAAAAACTGTTCGGTGAGGAGACCTTCCGCGAAGTGGAGCGTGCGCTCCTCTTGCGCAACGTCGATACCGCGTGGATGAACCACATCGACGTCATGGAAGACCTCAAAAGCAATGTCAGTCTGCAAGGCTATGCGCAAAGAGACCCAATCAACGAATACCGGATCCAAGGAGCCGATCTGTTCGACACGATGGTGGACGACATTCGTCAGAACACCGTTCGTTCCATCCTCTCGGTCGTCCCGCGCAAGGAGCCGATCCGCCGCGTTCAAATCGCCAAACCCTTGGGAGAGGGGTTTGAGGGCGGCAACCGTCAAAAGAAAGTTCGTATCGTCAATAAGCCCGCGTCGGCGCAGGCAAAGGTCGGAAGAAACGACCCGTGCCCGTGCGGAAGCGGAAAGAAATATAAGAACTGCTGCATGAGAAAGGATCAGGCGGGCAACTGACCCGCGCGGGAAAATCCATGGGTTTCGGCTATTTACTGCTCGGCTATCTGCTGGCATTCCTGCTCGAGATCACGGCAAATGCCGTCGGTGCGGGACCGCTTGCGCTCCTTGTCGGCTACGGATTGATGGCGGTCGGCATTTGGAAATTGCAGGCGTATCAAAAATCTTTCCGCCTTGCGTTCCCGCCGCTCGCGCTCCTGTTTGTAACGGACGTCTACCGAATGATTGGAATGATCGGCGAATGGGCGTCGAAATCGCCCGCGTGGATGACGGCAACGGTTACCTCGGCGGTGGAATGGTCGGAGTTTGCATTGATCGTTTGTTTCCATTCGTTGTTGCTTCCCGCCGTGCTTCGGCTGGCAATGTCGGTGGAGCTTCCGAAAACGGCGGCAAGCGCCTCGCGGAATCTGATCCTCGTTTGGATGTGGGGCATTTTGTATTCGGTCGTCCGCCTCGCGCCGTTCTCCGAAGAAGCCCGAAAAGTGTTTACCGTGGTGCTCACGGTGTTCAACTTCCTGTTTATTTTTCTGAACCTGTTTCTGTTTCTTTCCTGCATGAAGAACATCGCACCGGAAGGGGAGGACGAAAAACCGCCGCACCGCTATCGTTGGAATCTTCTCAATCGGATCGGCGACCGTTTCACAAGAGAGCATGAACGCGCGGTGGAAACCAGCCGAAAAGATATTGAAGAGTATCTTCGGCGCAAAAAAGAAAAGAAAGAAAAAAGAGAACAAAAGAAAAACAAGAAATAGAACTGTTTTCGTTCTAAAAAACGATAAAAATCGGGAAAGGAGCGCGTCATGGAAAAAAGACGAACGAGCGGAATGGGTTATGGACTCATGCTTGTTGCGGGATTGTTCCTTTGGAACCCCGTTGTCGGCATGACGGACGTTCTGCCCGACATCATCGGATATTTGTTCCTGTTGGCGGGGCTTTCCCGCATTGCCGATCTGGGGGATCGGCTGGACGGGGCGCGTGAGCGGTTCCGCAACGTGGTTTGGATTGCGTTGGGCGAGCTTGTGGCGCAAATGCTGGTCAATATCTTCATTCGGAATGCGCCCGTGGTCGACGACCCTCACGGGCAGAACCTGCCTGCGTGGACACTTCTGTTTTCGTTCGTTGTGTTTGCGGTGGAATGTTATTTCCTCATTCCCGCTTATCGGGAGCTATTTCGTGGCTTGGGAGATCTCGCGGAGCGGAAATCGGCGGTGCATTTGAAAAACGATCGGCGCGACCGCACGCAATACGACCGCATGGCAACCTTTGCGGTGCTTTTCGTAGCGGGGAAGAATCTGCTTTCGCTTCTGCCCGAACTTTCGTCGGTTTCCTCCTACGAATATGAACTCGGGAATCCGTTGTTCCGCTTCGATTGGTATGAATATGTGGACTTGATGCGGTTGATCCTGTTGATCCCCGCACTCGTCCTGACCGCTTTTTGGCTCGTTCGTTGGATTTGCCTGTTTTCCTCGGCGCAAAAGGATTTGAACTTTCAGTCCGCGATACGAAACGATTACGAAACCAACGTCGCTTCGGACTACGGACTTTTGCTCGGGCGGCGGGTTCGGCTGTCGTTTCTCCTGTTTCGTTTCGGCGCGGCGTTCCTCGCATCTTTTATCCTGCTCCATGACCGAGAAGCTTTGATCCCGTCCGTTTGGCAGGGAATCGAACTGTTGCCCGACTGGGCAATGATCTGCTTTTTTGCCGTGGGCGTGTGGCTCATCCGTGATCTTGCCTCCATCCGTCGGTATGAAGTCGGGTTGGGGACGGCGGCTTTCGTTGCGGGGATCGTCGGATGGGTGTTCTGCACGATATACTACAAAAATCATACCGCCGCGGACGCTCGCTATTATGCCGAAGCCTATGACAGAATGATGGTCTTGCGTGTGACGGGCATCGTTTCCTCGCTTTTCGCAGGCGTTTGCCTGTGTTTGATCGTGGCGCGGGCGTCTCGGCTGATCCGAGCGCATCTGCGGGTCGAATATGACAACGACCCCGCGCGCTCCGAGGTGGCGACTTTGCGCGTTCGCGCGGAATATCATGCGCGCATGATCGGCGCGTATCTTTTGATTGCTTTCGGAACGGCGGGAAGGATCGCCGATCTGATCCTGCGACCGTGGTTCGCGTGGGTCTGGTGGTTTTCCGTTCTTTTCACCATCGCTTTGGTTCTGGTGCTCACTTCGTTGTTCACGGATCTTGCGGAAGGACTTGCCGTTCGCTATCCCGCAAGACAGGAAGGCGAGCTCCGTCGGTAAAAAATCGGATGACAAGGAAAGGGGGCTCGGGAATGTTTGAGATCGATCCCGTATCGGATCGGGTAAAAGAATATTTGGTAAGGCGAGGGATCGACGTCGGGACGCTTGAAATCGCGGCATTCTCGGATCGTGACCGTTTGCAAAAGCCGACCGAAGCATGGCTTTTTGCCGATGCGGAAAACCTCTACGTCGCCGATCCCGCGCGCGATCTGCTCGAAACCCATCCGCTTTCTTCTCTGCGGGATCTTGCGGTAGAAGAACAGCTTTCCACGGGATTGCTGATCGCGAATACCGATCAAGGTTCCATTCTGCTGACCTCTTTTACCAATTTCCGCAAGGATTCCATGTTGTTGTTCACAAAATATCTGGCAGTGTTGAAGCGCGGGGAGCCGCTCGTGATCGACGAGCGCGACCGTCCCGACGCCAAGCGCTGCCCGAAATGCGGAATGCGGTATCCCGATCCGAACCGGCAGGTTTGCCCGCACTGTATGGAAAAGGGAAAAATTTTCAAGCGCTTCTCGGTGTTCCTGTTCCGCTACCGCGCGGAAGTGATCCTCATGGTTCTTTCGCTTGTGGTGCTTACCGCCATGAGCATCCTCGCACCCTACCTTTCGGCGGGATTTTTCTACGATCAGGTCATTGACGGCGTCGGGCGATTTGCCGGAGAGTTGCTGTTGGTGCTCGGTTTGATCGTTGCCACGCGGGTACTTCGTATGCTTGCCAACATGCTCAACGACTGGATCACGTCCAAGGTTGCCGCCAAAATGGTATTTGACTTGAAAAAGACCATTTTCGGTGCGATCGAACGGCTTTCGCTCGGGTTCTTCACGGGGCGGCAGACAGGCGGTCTGATGACGCAGGTCAACGAGGATTCCAACACCATTTACGAATTTTTCTGCGACGGCGTTCCGTATTTCATTATCAACGTGGTGCAGGTCGCCGTACTGACGGTACTTCTGTTTCTGATACAGCCGCTTTTGGCGGTGTTGGCGCTTTTCACGGTACCCGTTTTCTTTTGCCTCATGCGGTGGTTATTCCGCAACGAAAAAATGCTCCATGCGCGGCGGTATTCGGGTTCCAAATCGCTCAATTCCTTCCTCGCGGACGTCTTTTCGGGAATGCGCGTGGTCAAGGCGTTCTCGCGGGAGCAGAACGAGATCGGGCGTTTTTCCGTGCGGAGCCGGAACCTTGCCGAAAGCGATAAAAAGCTCTCCCTGTTCAACAACTATGCGTGGCCGCTCGCGGGCTTGGTGCTCACGGTCGGAAACCTCGTTGCGTGGGGCGTTGGCGGTTGGATGGTGATGACCGATTACGGCGGCATGACCTACGGAAAGCTCCTGACTTTTATCGCCTATATGAACATGATCTATTCGCCTCTCGATTTCTTTTCCGACATGATGAACCGCACCGCCGACTGCACCAACGCGCTCGGACGACTGTTTGAAATTATGGACGCGCAGCCCGACGTGCGGGAAGCGCCCGATGCGATCGACCTCGACGGAACTTCGGGAAAGGTCGAATTTGACCGCGTTTGCTTCTCCTATCAAAAAGGAAGGCGCGTGATCGACGACGTGAGTTTTACCGTGGAAAGCGGCGGAACGCTCGGAATCGTGGGTCACACGGGAGCGGGAAAGAGTACGCTTGCCAACCTGCTCATGCGGCTTTACGACACCGAGAGCGGGGAAATTCGCGTCGGCGGTCATCCCGTCAGGGAGTTGACCCTGCATTCTCTGTATCGAAACGTTGCGATCGTTTCGCAGGAAACCTATTTGTTCATGGGAACGATCCTTGAAAATATCCGCTATGCCAAGCCCGAAGCAAGCTTCGGGGAAGTGGTGGAGGCGGCAAAATGCGCGGGCGCGCACGATTTTATCATGCGGTTGCCAGACGCCTACCACACGCGGATCGGCGCGGGTTATCAGGAGCTGTCGGGCGGCGAACGGCAGCGCATTTCCATTGCGCGGGCAATCCTGAAAGACCCGAAGATCCTGATCCTCGACGAAGCCACCGCCGCCATGGATACCGCCACCGAGCGCCGCATTCAGGAAGCGATTTCCAACCTGACGCGGGGAAAGACGACCATTATGATCGCACATCGGCTCTCCACTTTGCGGGATGCGGACAAACTCGTGGTCATTGAACACGGAAAGGTCGCCGAGGTCGGAACGCACCGTGAGTTGCTCGCGCGCGAGAATGGCGTTTATCAAAAATTATTCCGATTGCAGGAAGAGGCGCTCAAAAGCGCGGGCGTTCTCGAAGAGGACTGAAAGGGGGAAAGTGTCGCAATGAAAACACCGCCGATGATGGGAGGACATTCTCCGTTCGGGGAAGCAAACGGATTTTCGAACGGTCACGGTGGGGAGCACCGACCGCATCGGGAGCGTTCGCTCGAAGAGATTATGAAAACGGTCTGGCTCACGCCCGAAAACGCGGCGTTTGCACGCCGCGACGGGCTCCTTTGGCTCACGCTTGAAGGGAAGGAAACGCGTGTTTCCCTGCGCCGCGATTTTCCGTTCGAGCAGTTGTGGGCGTATATCTCCGTACTGGGTCCCGAGGAAGAGGAGATCGGAATGATCCGTTCGCTTGACCTTTTCGAAGGAGAAACGGCGTCCCTTTTACGGGAAGAACTCGAAAGGCGTTACTATTCGCCCGTTATCCTGCGCATCCACAGCCTGAAAGAACGTTACGGTTTTTCCTATTGGAAGGTGGAAACCGCCGAAGGGGAAATGGAGTTTACCCTGCACGATACCTATAAAAGCTTGATCCATATTGACGACAAACGTGTGATCATCCTCGACGTGGACGGCAATCGCTTCGAGATCCCCGATGTTTCGGCGCTCGACCGCAGGAGCTATCGCAAGATCGAGCTTTATTTGTGAGGTGCTTATGAAACGGAAGCATCAGGAACCGTCCGAAGCGCCGATCGGCTTTTCGCCGTCCATCGAAAAAGCGGACGTTTTGGCACGTTTGCACACCAATCTCGACCCCGTTTTGCCGCGCGGGAAAGCGGACACGACCGTTGTTTGCACGGCAAACGAGCTGGCGGTATCGACCGACGGCACGCAGACTCTGCGCATTGCTTTGACCGAATTGGAAGAAGTACACGTGGAGAACGGTGTGGGTTGCGTTTTTCTCGAATATACGCGACTTGGCGGAGAGACCGTGCTTTTCGCTCGGGCGGATAACCGTTCCGCGCGGGACGCCGTTCGTTTCGTGCGGGCGGTCAACCGTCGTTTGCGCGAGATCGCGGAAGGGGAAACTCCGACTCGTTCGCCCGAAGACGCGGGGGAACGGAAACGGGGCGCGGGAAGTCGGCGGGTATTTTTGCGATTGCTCGGAATGTCGCGCCCCGAATGGAAGTACCTCGCCGTCACCATGCTGTTCTTTCTTGTCACAACGGGGATCAGCATTCTCTTGCCGTATCTGAACCGCCGGTTGGTGGACGACTATATCCGGAACGAGGTCGAATCGGTCTTTTTCGCGGGTTTTATCGGTATGATCCTCACGCTTCTCGCGGTGAACGTGTTGCGCGTTGTAACGCGCATTGTGCGCGGGTGGTTTCTCACCACGGCGGGAAACCGCATGATCGTTCGCCTGCGGGACACGGTATTTTGCAAAATTCAGTCGCTTTCCATTTCCAAAATTTCCGAGAATAACACGGGAGAGCTGATGCAAAGAGTCAACAGTGACACTTCCCGCGTCAAAAACTTTCTGATCAACCAACTTCCGTCGCTTCTCGAACAAACGCTCGTGCTTGTGCTGATCTCGGTCGTCCTGTTTGTTTACGATTGGCGGCTCGCGCTTCTGATCCTGCTTCCCGCGCCCTTTGTGGCGCTCGCGTTCCGCTCGTTCTGGCGTTTCATGCACGGTCTGTTTCGCCGTCGGCGCGAACTCAACGCGCAGGGGAGCGCGGTTCTGCACGATATTTTTTCGGGCATCCGCGTGGTCAAAGCCTACGGAATGGAAAGGCGCGAAGAGGATCGGTTTGTCGGCATGGCGGCGGCGGAACGGGACGCCCAACTGCGGCAGGAAAAGCTGTGGGCAATTCTGATGCCCATGTTGAATTTCGTCATGGGGATCGGCGAGTACGTTCTGTTGTACTACGTGGGGCGGCAGATGCTCGGTGGGATGATGACGGCGGGCGAAATGTCACAGTTTTCGTCCTATGCAAGCATGATCTACGGTCCGCTCAATATGCTCCTGCGCCTGCCGCGGCAGATTATGATGATGATGACGTCGCTCACCCGCATTTATGAATTGCTTGACCGACCCGTGGAAATTACGGACAGTCAAACGCCGAGCCTACCCGAATGGCGGGGAGAGATCAACGTTGAAAACGTCCGCTTCGGCTATGAAGGAAACGACGTGCTCCACGACATCAATCTGCATATCAACGCGGGAGAGTTTGTCGGATTGGTCGGAAAATCGGGCGTCGGGAAATCCACGCTGATCAATTTGATATTGAGAATGTACGACGTTCAGGACGGCAAAATTTCCATCGACGGCGTGGACATCCGCGATATTCCGCAAAAAGAACTGCGCTCGCACATGGGCGTGGTCTTGCAGGAAAACTTTTTGTTCACGGGAACCGTCAAGCAAAATATTGCCTATGCCAAGCCGAACGCCACGCTCGAAGAGATCATCCGCGCGGCGAAAACGGCGGGCGCGCATGATTTTATCGTCCGGCTGCCCGACGGATACAATACCTACGTCGGAGAAAAAGGGTACACGCTTTCGGGCGGGGAACGCCAACGCATTTCCATTGCGCGGGCGTTGCTGCACGACCCGAAAATTCTGATCCTTGACGAGGCGACCGCCTCGCTCGATACCGAAACCGAAAAACTGATCCAGGATGCGCTCCGAACCCTTTGCCAAGGGCGAACGACCATTGCCATTGCGCATCGACTTTCCACCTTGCGGAACGCCGCGAGACTGGTGGTGCTCGATCGGGGAAAGGTTGCCGAGAGCGGCACGCACGAAGAACTGATGGAGAAACAGGGCATTTATTACGGGCTTGTCATGGCACAGCGCGAAATGTCGAAGATCGAACAACCGTAAAAGTCGTCGGCTCGATCGGGGCGAAGAAAGCGCCACACGCAAAGAAAACATACAAAAAAGCCTTTTCGGAAGGCTTTTTTGTATGTTTTCTTTTCTTTGCGGCAATAATTTCATCGGAAAGGAGTGGTAACCATGGAAACGCTCGGAACCGATTTCGGGGACAATCTCGACCGCTTCCGCGAAATATTCCGCGCCGACGGCACTTTCCGTCATCGCGTATTTCGGTCGGGAATGGGGGTTCGGTGCGCCGTTCTGTATCTGGACGGCATGATCTCCGCAACCGTTGTGAACGAGGATGTGATCCGCCCGTTGATGCAGGCAAATCCGATCACCGAAGGGCAAGATTCCGCGGCGTATGCCTCGGAGGAAGTGCTTTGGGCGGGCGAAGTCAAAGGCTCGAATGAAGAGAGAACGCTTGTTTCCGCCATGCTTCACGGCGGGGTCGTTCTGCTGTTTGAAGGGAGTGTTTGCGCTCTGTACGCGGACGCAAAGGGGTTTCGGTCGCGCGGAGTTCAGGAACCGCAGAACGAAAGCGTCCTGCAAGGTCCGCGAGAGGGGTTCGGCGAAGTCGCGATCCAGAACCTTGCCATGCTTCGCCGCAAGCTGCAAACCGAGGATCTTTGCATGGAGCCGATGACGGTGGGACGACGGAGCGGAACGGCAATTTATCTTTGTTACTTGCGCTCGCTCGCCTCGCCTCGACTTGTGAAAGAGGTCAGGCGGCGGCTCGGAACGATCGACATCGACGGAGTTCTCGACACCAATTATCTCAACGAACTGATCCGCGATCGCGGAAGATCGGTGTTCAAAACGGTTGGAACGACCGAACGCCCCGACGTGGCGGCGGCGAAACTGCTCGAAGGTCGCGTTGCGATCATGGCGGACGGAACGCCCGTGGCGCTCACCATGCCCTATCTGTTTGCCGAGAATTTTCAGAGCGACGAGGATTACTACCTCAATTTTTGGGTCTCCTCGATCGGGCGCTTTTTGCGGTACGTGTGCTTCTTTTTGACCGTTTCGGTGCCCGCCGTTTATCTCGCGCTCCTCACGCACCATCAAAGCCTGCTGCCAACGTTTTTGCTTTTGTCCTCGGCGGGAACGCGCGGCGGCGTTCCGTTCTCCTCGCTTGCCGAATGTCTGTTGCTCATTCTTGTCCTGGAAATACTGAAAGAAACGGGCGCGAGGATGCCTCAAAACCTCGGGCACACGCTCGGGATCATCGGCGGACTTGTGGTTGGAGAGGCGGCGGTGGAGGCAAGATTGATCAGTGCGTCCATGCTCATCGTTGTTGCCGTCAGCGGCATTGCGGGGTTGATGATCCCGCGTTTGCGGGCGGCGGTCTTTTACGTGCGGCTCGGGCTGGTTCTGCTCGCCGCGTGGATGGGAATTGTCGGTTGTCTGGTCGGGATCACGCTTCTGCTTATCCGCATGATGGGGATTTCCTCTTTCGGTGTGCCGTATCTGTTGCCGCTCGAAACGCCCACCGTGCAGGGGCTTAAAGATACCGTCGTCCGATTGCCGTGGAGCATGATGCGCACGCGCCCGTTTTTCACCCGTGACCGTGTGCGGCAGAAACGGGGGAACGACCGATGAAGCGCTTATGGGCATTGCCATTGCTTTGTTTGCTTTTTGCTTCTTGCGGGATGAACACGACCGAGCCCGAACAGCTCTATCTCGTCTCCGCCATCGGGTTTGACGCGGCGGAAGAAGGCGTTTGCGTGGTGGCGGAAGTTCCCTTGACGCGCGAAACGGAAGCGGACAAAATGGACGTTTGTGTGTTTCAAGGAGTGGGACAGAACATTCCGGACGCGCTCGACCAAATGAAAAAAGGATTGGGGAAGCGGCTGTTTTTCGGGCATTGCGCGCTTGCGGTGCTGGGCGACGGCATGGAAGCCGATCGGCTTCGTGCCGCGCTCGATTTTCTTGCCGACGAAGAGATCCCGCTCTCGATCACGGTCGTTTCCGCGCCGAACGCGCGGGAACTGCTCGCGCGCGGGAGCCTTTCGGCACCTGCGGCGGGCTACGAAATTCCCGACATTCTGCGGTTGCAAACGCGCGAAGCCGGACTTTTCCTGCAATGCCGCTATTATGAGATCGCTGCCCGCGGATCGGATTTCACGATCCCGCGGTTTGAACCGAACGACCCCGAACGCGCCGAAGCGGATCGCTTTTGCGGACTGCGGACGTTTCGGGAGGGAAGGGCGGTGACCGAATGAAGGAAAACGAGGCGCGGAAGCGCCGAGGGTTGCACCAAATCGCGCTTGTGGCGCTCTTCATGGTGGGCAACACGCTCCTGCGCTTCCCGTGGACGAATGCCGAGGCGGGCGTGACCGTTTCCTTTTTACTCTCGGGCATTGCCGCGATCGTCGCGTCTTTGGCGGTGTATGCGATTGCCCGTTTCTTCTTTCGGCGGCAACTGCACGGCAATCTGCCGCGTATTCTTTCGGCGGCGGGGTTCGCGGTCGTCACGGGTGCGGTCGCGTGGTGCTGTGCGGCGCGAAGCGCGGGAGACATGGTGCAATTTATGAAAGATCTGCTTTTGCCGTCGGGAACGGTGATCCCGTTCTCGGTGCTTTTCCTGCTTGCGGCGGCGTTGCTTGCGCGCATTCCGAGGAGAGGCATTGACCTGTTTGCCCTGCTGGGATACGTTGCCGTGACCGTTGCGGTCGGCGTCTTGTTTTTGCGCGGGACGCCGCAATTCCGAGCGGAATACGGGAAATTTGAAATTCCCACGCTCGGAGCCGTTGGGAAATCGCTTGTGCGTTTGTTGTCGGAAACCGTTTTGCCCATGCTTCCGCTTGCCGTGTATCTCGCGCTGTCGGCACCCGCGCCCCGTCAAAACAGCGTTTCGCGCCCTCTCGCCGTGGGAGTGGTCGCGGGTTTCGGGCTCATGTTCCTGTGTGCTTTGCAAACGCTTCTGACATTCGGCGCCCCCTATGCCGCAACGCTTTCCTATCCCTATCTGCGTGCCGTGCGGGTGGTTTCGGTGGGGCAGTACGCTTTTCGCCCCGAACTGATTTCCTATGTGCTCGACTATGTTGCAACGCTCGTCCGAACGGCGATCTGCCTTGCCTGCCTGCGGCGGCTGATCGGTCGGTTTCTGCCGCGCGTCGGGAGACCGGTTCCGATTGTCGGCGCGATCGGAATATTCATTTATTTATATTTGAGATAATTCAACGAAACCGTTTTTCCGTTTCTTCCCGCACTTCACCCCGCAGGCGGAACAGCACAAACAGATTTACGGTGGTCAGCGCGGTAATGGCAAAGTCCGAGACCGTCCACACCGCATTCGGCGCCACCGCGCAACCAACGGGGATACAGAGCAAAAATATCGCGTAGTAGAGGTGCAGAGGTCGCTGTCCGCGACCGAGGAACCGAATGCTTGAAGCGCCGTAATCCGCCCAGCAGAGCACCGTGGCGTAACCGAAGCAAAAGATCGCCGCCGCGAGGAAGAACGCCGCACCGCGACCGAGATTTGCGGCATAAGCCGCGACCGTCATCATCACGGGGGACGACGAAAATTCCGTTGCCGCGTCTCGATTTACGAGAATGACCATGGCTGTTAATGTGCAGAGCAGGACGGTGTCCACAAACACCTCGAAAATCCCCCAAACCCCCTGCGCGGCGGGGGATGAGGTGTTGGCGCAGGCGTGCGCTGTGGGAGCGGTTCCGCAGCCCGCTTCGTTGGAAAGCAAGCCGCGCATGGTGCCAACGCGCAAGGCGCAGGAAGTCAGAAACCCGAGAACGCCGCCCGCCGCGCTCTTCGGCGCGAATGCGTCGCGAAATACCGATAGGAATGCCGCGGGAAGCGCCTCGCGCCGCAGGATGAGAACCGCCGCGGAGAGCACCACGAACCCCAATGACATGATGGGAACGAGGTATTCCGTGAGTGCGGAGATGCCGCGCGAGCCGCGCAGGATCACAGGAGCCGTCAGCCAGACCAAGACGATCGCCGATGCCCAAACGGGAACGCCGAAAATTCCTCGAAACGCGGAAGAAACGGCGTTGACCTGAATGACGCATCCCATGGCGAGCGCGTTGAAGATCATAAAGACGGCAAAAACGACGGCGAGAACGCGACCGAATTTCGGATGGCGAGGGAACCCATCCCGAATGTAATGCGTCGCGCCGCCCGCGTGGGAGCCGTTCGGGAGCGTTTCGCGGTGACGGACGGCGAGAATAATCTCGGCGTATTTCAAAACCATGGCGAGCAGTGCGGAAATCCACATCCAGAAAAGCGCGCCTGCTCCTCCGATTGCGATCGCGTTCGCAACACCCACAATGTTGCCCACCCCGAGCGTCCCCGCGAGTGCGAGCGTCACGGCACGAAAGGGGGAAACGCCGCCCACCCGCTTTTCGGTCATTGTGCGGAACATCGCGCGGGGACGGATAAAGGGACGCCCGCGCAGGTAGCAGAGAAAAAAGACGCCTCCCGCGCCGAGCAGGGGCGGGATCGCGCACCCCGTTAGAAGTTCGGTTAACCAATTCAATGCAGCGTCCCCCATGGTGAAAGATTTATTTGATTGTATGTTTTCCCGCCGAAAAACATTCCGAAATGTTTTTCGGCGGGCGGAGATCGGTCGCTGACAAAATAATTATGAACAGTATGTGAATTATTGCGGAAAGGACTTGATTTTTTTTCCAAAAAGGGTAGAATATACAGTAGGGTTAGCACTCGAAGCAATCAAGTGCTAAAATCTCAAATCAAAAAATCCGAGAGAAGCAAGGAGGACGGTTCTATGAATATCAAACCGTTGGCAGACAGAGTGGTCGTAAAGCTCGTCGAAGCCGAAGAAAAAACGAAAACGGGGATTTTCCTCACGGCATCCGCGCAGGAGAAGCCGCAGGTCGCGGAAGTGGTCGCGGTGGGACCCGGCGCCCATACCGACGACGGTAAACTGATCCCCATGGAAGTCAAAGTTGGGGATAAAGTCATCACGAGTAAGTATTCCGGCACCGAAGTTAAGGTGGACGGCGTGGAATATACCATTGTCAAGCAGGGCGACATTCTCGCCGTGGTTGAATAAGAAAGGGGACTGAATACATTATGGCAAAAGAAATTCTTTACGGGATGGACGCGCGCAACGCATTGGTTCGCGGCGTCGATCAACTGGCAGACACGGTCAAGATCACGCTCGGCCCGAAGGGCAGAAACGTGGTTCTCGATAAAAAATACGGCTCTCCGCTCATCACCAACGACGGCGTGACCATCGCCAAAGAGATCGAACTCGAAAACGAGGCGGAGAACATGGGGGCGCAGCTGGTCAAAGAGGTTGCCACCAAGACCAACGACGCAGCGGGCGACGGTACCACTACCGCCACACTGCTCGCGCAGGCATTCGTTCGCGAGGGCATGAAGAATGTGACCGCGGGTGCGAACCCGATGGTCGTCCGCAAGGGTATGAAGAAAGCGGTTGACGCGGCGGTCGCGGCGCTTGTCGCCAACTCCAAAAAGGTCAACGGATCGGCGGACATTGCCCGCGTCGGCACCATTTCGGCGGGTGACGAGGTCATCGGTCAACTGATTGCGGACGCCATGGAGAAAGTCACGTCGGACGGCGTGATTACCATCGAGGAATCCAAATCGGCAGACACTTATTCCGAAGTTGTTGAGGGAATGCAGTTCGATCGCGGGTATCTCTCACCCTATATGGCGACCGACATGGATAAAATGGAAGCCGTCATCGACGACGCGCTCCTGCTCATCACCGATAAGAAGATTTCCAACATTCAGGAGATCCTGCCCTTGCTCGAACAGATCGTTCAGGCGGGCAGAAAGCTCCTCATCATCGCCGAGGACGTGGAAGGCGAAGCACTCACCACGTTGGTACTCAACAAACTCCGCGGCGTGTTCAACTGCGTTGCCGTGAAGGCGCCCGGCTTCGGCGATCGCCGCAAGGAAATGTTGCAGGACATCGCCATTCTGACGGGCGGTCAGGTCGTTTCTTCCGAGGTCGGATTGGAACTGAAAGATACCACAATGGATATGCTCGGTCATGCGCGCCAAGTCAAGGTGAACAAGGAGCACACGATCATCGTGGGCGGTTCGGGCGATTCGGACGCGATCAAAGCGCGCGTCAACCAAATCCGCGTTGCCATTGAGGAAACCACTTCCGATTTTGACCGCGAGAAGCTTCAAGAAAGACTTGCCAAGCTCGCGGGCGGCGTTGCCGTCATTAAAGTCGGTGCGGCGACCGAAGCCGAAATGAAAGAGAAAAAGCTCCGCATCGAGGATGCGCTCAACGCTACGAAAGCGGCGGTTGAAGAAGGCATCGTCGCGGGCGGCGGAACGGCGTATCTCAACGTCATTCCCGAGGTCGCAAAGCTTATCGACACCGTCGAGGGCGACGAGAAAACGGGCGTTCGCATTGTGGTCAAGGCGCTCGAAGAACCCGTGCGTCAGATCGCGGCAAACGCGGGATTTGACGGCGGCGTGGTCGTGGATAAGATCATGAACAGCGGCAAGACCGGCTACGGCTTCGACGCTTACAACGAGACTTACTGCGACATGGTGGCGGCAGGTATCGTGGACCCGACAAAGGTCACGCGGTGCGCATTGCAGAATGCGGCTTCCATCGCGTCGGTGATCCTGACCACCGAATCGGTCGTTGCCGACAAGAAGGAACCCGAGCCTGCTCCCGCGCCTGCGGCACCCGGCGGCATGGGCGGAATGTATTGAGAATAAAATCTTGAAGGG
>JAGAEA010000022.1 GCA_017613355.1 Clostridia bacterium | reverse complement strand
GTGCAAGATAGGTATCGAAAGACGAGAATGCCTGCGCGCCCGCCCACTCGTTTTGCATTATTCCCAAAAAGTTGACCATTTGGTTGCAAAGGGTGGAAAGATGCCCCGCGGGGGAAGACGTGATTTTGCCGACCACGCCGCCAAGTCCCTCCTGGATCAACTGTTTGAGCGACCAACCCGCGCAGTAACCCGTGAGCATGGAGAGATCGTGAATGTGGATGTCCGCGTTGCGGTGTGCGTTCGCGATTTCCTCGTCATAGACCTCGGAGAGCCAGTAGTTGGCGGTCACGGCGCCCGAGTTGGAGAGAATCAGACCGCCCACCGAATAGGTCACGGTCGAGTTCTCCTTCACGCGCCAGTCGTTGATTTTGAGGTAGTTGTCCACCACGTCCTTGTAGTCGAGAACGGTGCTGCTGAGATTGCGGATCTTCTCTCGCTGCTTGCGATAGAGGATATATGCTTTGGCAACGTCGTCGTAGCCCGCCTTGATGAGGACGGACTCCACGCTGTCCTGGATACTTTCCACGGAAATTTTTTCATCTTGAATTTTCGGCTCGAAATCGGCGGTGACTTTCAGGGCGAGAAAATCAATGATGTCGGGGGTGTACTGACGCTTGCAAGCGTCGAATGCTTTGGTCATTGCGGCACTGATTTTGGAAAGATTGAAGTCCACCAGAGCGCCGTCTCGTTTGGTAACGCGGTACATGTTTGGTCAAATCCTCCTTTTTGCCGGCAGAGCTCTGCCGACAGGCTATTATATTTGGTTGAGATTTCCATATTCGCATGGAAATCATCGGGTCAGCTTGTTAATTATATCATATATCTTGTGGTTTGTCAATAGCTTTTTCACAAGATATTGTGTTTTTTTGAAAAATCTTTTCCATGCGTTTCCGCTTGCGCAAATGTGCGGAAAAACGCTCCGAACTGCGCGAAATTCGTCAAAAGAAAGCTGAAATCCGCAAGTCCGGAGCGTCCGGTTCAGACCCCGCGCAGGGCGACGGTCGGGATTTTTTTCGCGGCAGCGGCGCGCATACGGTTCAGTGTGTTTTCATCGTGGGCATGGAGTCCCGATCCGATCATGTGGTCGGACTCCTTGAAGTTTTGCAGGAAGTAGCGTGGGGCGCCTTCGATCCAATCGGCGATCGCGGCAATGTCCGCCTCGGTGTGAAATTCTTTTACCACCGTGGTTCGGAATTCGAAATCCACCGCGCCGGAGAGCAAAAAGTCCACGCTTTCTTCAATGGGCGCGAGGTCGAGCTTCGGAAGTCCGACGGTCAAGGCGTATTTTTCCTTGGAATTTTTGACGTCCATGGCAACGTAGTCGACAAGCCCCGCCGAAACGATCTCGCGCAGGAGAGCGGGATAAGAGCCGTTGGTGTCCAGCTTTACCGCGTAACCGATGTCTTTCAACTGTTTGAGCAATTCGGGAACGTCGCGGTTCATCAAAGGTTCGCCGCCGGTCACGGCAACGCCGTCGAGAACGCCCCGACGTTTTTTCAAATAAGAAAGAATTTCCCCGAAATCACAGGTCGCCGCGCCGTCGATCTCGGTCACAAGCAGAGCGTTGTGGCAGAAAGGACAACGGAAGTTGCAGCCCGCCGTGAACAGCGTGCAGGCGACCTTTCCGGGGTAGTCGAGCATCGTCATTTTTTGAAAGCCGTGAATTTGCATGGCAACCTCTTTTGCGGTTCTTTTTCTTCATTCTACCACAAAGGTTTGCAAAAAGCAATTGGTGAAAATCCGCAAATTTCGACAGACAAATTTGTGCAAGTTTTTTCCTTCATTATTATAGTTTTTTTCTCCGTCTTTTCTTTTTTGAAAAATCGACCGAAGCGACAAAACCATCTCGCAAAAAAAGCAAATTTTGTGCAGTATTTCCTCTTGCAATAAATGCGGATTTGTGGTAAAATAAGGCTTGAAAATGTTAGCCTGCTAACTATTTTGCAAAAAAGGGGGAAACGGGATTGCGCTTGCAAAAAGAAAACAGAGACCTCGGAATGTGGGTCGGACACGCGGCAAGGCTGTTTCGGAGAAAAGCGGATCAACGGGTGGCGGAAGCGGCGGTCGATTACGGCGACATCGTTTCGGGCAGGAACGTGTGGGTTCTGAAATACCTGAAAGACCATGAGGGCGAGGAAGTTTCCCAGCGTGACCTGGAACAGACTTTCCATGTTCGGGGATCCACGATCTCCAACATGATCGACCTTATGGAGCAAAAGGAACTGTTGGTGCGGATGCCGTCGAAGAAAGACGCGCGAAGGAAGCGACTGTGCTTGACGGAGAAGGCGGAAGCGGTGCTTTCATCGGTTGCGGAGACCTTCCGAAGCTTTGAGGAACAACTGCGAGGCGCGTTCACGCCAAAAGATTACGACGCCTTTTTGCGGCTCTTGGAACAGTTCTGCGACACGCTTGAAAAAATCCCCGATACCGACTATGGAAAGGAACCCGAAAAATCGTCATGTTTCAAATGATTAAAAGACTATCCAAATGTATTCGCGAATACAAAGGACTTTCGATCGCAACGCTTTTGTTCATGGTGGGCGAAGCGGCGATCGAATGTATCATTCCCTATATCACGGGAAAAAGACTGATCAACGCCATTCAGCAAAGCACGGGCGTTGATATGCACTACATTATTAAAATAGGAATTATTCTCGCTCTAATGGCGCTCGTTTCGCTCCTGTGCGGAGGCTTCGCGGGCTTGACTGCCGCCAAAGCGGGAAGCGGCTTTGCCAAAAACCTGCGCCGCGACCTGTTTGAAAAGGTGCAGACCTTCACTTTTCACAATATCGACAAATTTTCTTCCTCTTCGCTCGTCACGCGCATCACTACCGACGTTACCAATGTGCAAATGTCCTACATGATGCTGATCCGGATCGCGGTACGCAGTCCGCTCATGTTGATTTTCTCGGTCGGCATGGCGGCGTACATGGGCGGATGGCTGGCGGCGACGTTTGTGGTGGTCATTCCGTTGCTTGTGGTGAGCTTTCTGCTGATCTTCCGAAAGGCGATGCCCGCATTCCGCCGCGTGTTCAAAAAATACGACCGGCTGAACGAATCCATTGAGGAGAACGTTCGGGGAATGCGTGTGGTCAAGGGCTTTTCCCGCGAGGACTACGAGAAAGAGAAATTCGGCAAGGCGGCGGATTCGATCTGCGAGGACTTTACCAAAGCCGAGCGGATCGTGGCGTGGAATACGCCCATTATGAACTTTTGTATGTATTTCAACATGGTGTTCGTCCTGCTCATGGGCTCCATGCTTGCCATCCGCTATGCGGGAACGAGCGGTGTGCAGGTGGGTCAGCTTTCCGCCATGCTCCAATACGGAATGCAGGTGCTCATGTCGCTCATGATGCTTTCCATGATTTTCGTCATGATCACGATTTCGGCGGAGAGCGCCAAGCGCATTTGCGAGGTGCTGGACGAACAACCCGATATGCCCGTTTCGGAAAAACCGTTGACCGAAGTGGCGGACGGTTCGGTGGACTTTCGAGGCGTTTCCTTCAAGTATTCCGCCGAGGCGCAGGCGTTTGCGATTTCGGGCATTGATCTGCATATCCCGTCGGGCGCCACGGTGGGGATCATCGGCGGCACGGGTTCGAGCAAATCCACGTTGGTTCAGCTGATCCCGAGGCTCTATGACGCAACCGAAGGAACCGTTTCGGTCGGCGGAGCGGATGTGAAGAATTACGACGTGACCGTTCTGCGCGACGCGGTTGCCATGGTGCTGCAAAAGAATTTGCTGTTTTCGGGAACCATCAAAGAGAACCTGCGGTGGGGTAACGAGAACGCGACCGACGAAGAGTTGGTCGAGGCTTGCCGACTTGCGCAGGCAGACGACTTTATCAATTCCTTCCCCGATGGCTACGACACGCACATCGAGCAGGGAGGAACCAACGTTTCCGGTGGGCAGAAACAGCGCCTCTGCATTGCGCGGGCGTTGCTCAAAAAGCCGAAAATACTCATTCTCGACGATTCGACCAGCGCCGTGGACACCAAGACCGACGCCATGATCCGCGCGGGGTTCCGTTCGTTCATCCCCGAAACCACCAAAATCATCATTGCCCAGCGCATCGCTTCGGTGCAGGACGCGGATATCATCGTCGTCATGGAAAACGGCAGGATCGCGGCGGTCGGTCGGCATGAAGAATTGCTTGAAACGAGCGAGATCTATCGGGAAGTTTACGAGGAACAAACCCATGGAAAGGAGGATGACGACAATGAACCGCAGAATGACGATGCCGAGTAAAAGCGGAAGCGGACGGATGCCCGCGGGTCGCGCCCCAAAGCGCAAAATGAACTTCAAGGTGCTTGGGCGGGTGGTAAAATTGCTTTTCAAGTATTATCCGCGCATGGTGCCGATCTCGGTCGTCTGCATCCTTTTCTCGGCGATCACGGCAACCATTCCCGCCATCTTTCTCGAGCGGGTGAGCACGGTCATTGCCAATTGTGTTCGGTATGAAAACGGCGCTTTGGTATGGGTGGAAGATTGGGCGACCGCGCGGGCGACGATCTTTCCGCAGGTGTTTACCTTGATCGGATTCTACGTGATCGCGCTGATCGCCGTTGCGTTGGAGACCCAGCTTGCCGCGTATATCACGCAGGGCTTTCTCTCCAAAATGCGCAAATCCATGTTCAACGGAATGCAGAACCTGCCCATCCGGTTTTTCGACACCAACAAGCACGGCGACATTATGAGCCACTATACCAACGATATCGACACGCTTCGCCAACTCATTGGGCAATCGCTTCCAACGCTGATCCGTGCGGGGACGATTGTTGTCAGCGTGTTCTTCATCATGCTTTGGTACAGCGCGTGGCTGACGCTGATCGTGGTTGCGGGCGTACTTTTGATGTTCCTTGTTTCGGGCAAGCTCGGCGGCGGTTCCGCAAGGTTCTTTATCCGCATGCAGAAATCGGTGGGCGCCGAGGAAGGCTACGTGCAGGAGATAATGAACGGGCAGAAAGTGGTCAAGGTGTTCAACCACGAAGGCGAGGCGATGGAAGACTTCGACCGCATCAACAACGAGCTCTATGAGAACACCTACCGCGCCCACGGTTACGCCAATATGCTGGCGCCGATCATCATGAACATCGGAAATCTGCTCTACGTCATTATCGTCATGATCGGGTGCCTGCTTCTGGTGGGCGGCGCGTATAATCCGAGCGTCGGCGTTCTCTTCGGCAAAGCCGATCCTGTGATCGGCGTGGGTATCGTGGTGGCGTTTCTTTCCATGACGCGGCAGTTCACGGGGAACATCAACCAGGTCACCCAGCAGATCAATTCGGTCGTGATGGCAATGGCGGGAGCCGACCGCATTTTCACGCTCGTGGATCAAAAGCCCGAAGCGGACAACGGCTATGTGACCCTTGTCAATGCCGAGATCGCGGCGGACGGAACCGTGACCGAAACCGATCGACACACGGGCAGATGGGCATGGAAGCATCCGCACGAGAACGGAACTCTGACCTACACCGAGCTCAAAGGCGACGTGCGCCTGACGAACGTGGATTTTGCCTATGAAGAGGGAAAACCCGTTCTGCATGACGTCAGCGTGTTTGCGGAGCCGGGGCAGAAGGTGGCGTTCGTGGGAGCCACTGGCGCAGGCAAAACGACGATCACCAACCTGATCAACCGTTTCTACGACATCGCCGACGGCAAGATCCGCTACGACGGGATCAACATCAATAAGATCAAAAAATCCGACTTGCGCCGTTCGCTCGGCATCGTTCTGCAAGAGACCAATCTCTTCACGGGAACGGTCATGGACAACATCCGCTACGGCAAACTCGACGCGACCGACGGGGAATGTGTCGCCGCCGCGAAGCTCGCGGGCGCGGACGACTTCATCACCCGACTGCCGAAGGGATACGACACCGAGCTGACCAACAACGGCGCCAATCTCTCGCAGGGGCAGAGACAGCTCATTGCCATCGCACGAGCGGCGGTTGCCGACCCGCCCGTCATGATCCTCGACGAAGCAACGTCGTCGATCGACACACGCACCGAAGCCATCGTGCAAAAGGGAATGGACGCTTTGATGAAGGGAAGAACGGTGTTCGTCATTGCGCATAGGCTTTCCACTGTCCGCAATTCGGACGTTATCATGGTTCTTGACCACGGGCGCATCATCGAGCGGGGCAACCATGAAAAGCTGATCGCCGAAAAGGGACAGTATTATCAACTCTACACCGGCGCATTCGAGCTGGAATAAGAATGCAACCAAGGTTTATAACGGGAACGGCCACCGCTTTCGCGGTGGCTGCCCTTGTTGATCGAAGCAAAAAGGCAAAAAAGCAAGATTTTGTCTGAAAAATTGTATTTTATTACAAAATGACTTGACAATTCACCTTTCGTGCCATATAATATATAATATATCTGCGTGGGCTTGCCTCTGTTGAGACACGCGGTTTTGTTTTTCACCGCTGTCGGGCGGTTTCGTGAACCAAAGAGAGGAGATTATTATGAACACATTGGCGGAAGTTTTGCACAATCAGTTTTCATGGCTGCAAATGGGGGAGTTTTTCCTGCGCATCGTGTTTGCTTGCATTTGCGGCGCCTGCATTGGCGTTGAACGCAGCAAACGATTTAAGGAAGCGGGTATTCGCACCCACATTATGGTATGTTTTGCCGCCGCGCTGATGATGATCGTTTCCAAATATGCCTTTGGCGACATTGATAACAAAGCGGATCCCGCCCGTATTGCGGCGCAGGTCGTTACCGGCGTCAGCTTTCTCGGCGCGGGCGTTATTTTCCGGAACGGAGCAACCGTCAAGGGACTTACAACGGCGGCAGGCATTTGGGCAACGTCCGGCATCGGTCTTGCGGTTGGCGCCGGGATGTATGTCATCGGAGGCTTTGCAACGGTTGTGATCGTGCTGTTGCAGTTCATTATGCACAAGGTGCAGGTGGGCGTGGATGCTTTTTCCGTTTCGCATCTGCAATTTACCGTACTGAATGACTCCGCGTTCCGGCAACCGTTTTTGGACTATTTGAAAGAACATAAAACGCAAATTGCCGAAACCAGAATGGAAGCAAAGGAAAACGGGGAAATTACATACGATCTGATCTTGCGCGTCCCTCGTCAGGTGTCGGTGGAAGACATTACCGAATATTTGATGGGGAAAGAAGTCGTCAAAACCGTTTCGATTTTGCCGGGTACTTAACGTCGGACGTTTACAAACAAAAAACCTGCTTTTACCAAACAAAAGCAGGTTTTTTGTTATCGGTTCGATCTCGTTTTTACTTATGCCGCGCGCAAGTATATCGCACAGAGAGCGGTCGTTATCAATGCCATCCGACTTCCGTCGGAGGTTTTCTCTTTCTTGCGGCGCAAAAACACGAAAAAGAGAATTATATTGTGCTAATAAAGGGAAATTGCACAGATTTATCTATTGATTTTTTTGGAAAAAGAATATGAGAATATAAAAAACGGACAGGAATGGGAAAAAGAAGGAGACATTATGAAACAATATCTGTTGCCCGAAACGGGGACGTTTTTCAAAGTTGAATATCACGCATATACGAGATACTACTATTTTGACGAGCTGAAAGAACCGATCAACGGTTGAACGAAAAGAAAAGGAGAAAAAACGGGCTTGAAAATAAATGATTTTTTGTCCCTTCCATTTTACTGGATCCTTCACTTCTATAGCCGAAAAAAACGGCATTTTCAAAAACTAATTTCAAAAAAGTTCAGGATTTACAATTTATTCATATTTTGTGTGTAACTCGCTCATAACAAAAGAATGCAACGAAAACCGCTACATTCAAAAAATGTTTTCCCGCATATTCTTAATTACGTTTTATTTGCCCTTTCCGACCGAAAAAGCTGATCGACGCATCCAATACGCGATATGTTAAAAGCTAACTGACGGATTTCCCCCAATTTCTAATGTCCGAACCTACAAAAAGTCATAAAACTATTGACTTTTACTTGCTTGGAGTGTATAATATAAGTGTATAATATATAGGAATAATTATCAATTCTATACTTTGCGGAAATCCCCGATGTCTGATTTGAACGAAAAGCACTTTTACACCATTTCAACGCAGTTTTGACAGGAACAATCGGTCTTTGCCGCTTTTTTGATGAATTGAGAGAATGGAAAAGAGTAATCCCAAAAGGAGAACGCTGCAGGATGTTTGAAGGGAAAGAGTTAAAACCGTTTGAGAAAAAGGTCTATCTGGCTTCTCCTACCATGCACGGTGAAGAACTCAAATACATGACTGAGGCATATAACACCAATTGGATGTCAACCGTTGGCGAAAACATAAACGAAGTTGAAAGACTGGCAGCAAAACAAGCCGGTGTCAAATATGCGGTGGCTTTATGTAACTGTACGTCCGCTCTCCATTTATGCGTGAAATTCGCCGGTGAAAGATTATACGGCAAACCTGCTGTTTCCCATGGTTCTTTAGAAGGCAAGCGAGTATTCTGCTCTGATATGACATTCGGCGCAACGCTTAATCCGGTCGTTTATGAAGGCGGCATTCCTGTTTTCATTGACACCGAAAGAGAATCATGGAATATGGATCCGGTCGCTCTTGAAAAGGCTTTTGAATTATATCCGGATGTCAAATTGGTGGTCTGTGCCGAATTGTATGGATTTCCGGGAAGAATTGATTTAATCAGAGAAATTTGCCATAAGCATGGTGCGCTTTTAATTGAAGATGCCGCTGAAGCAATGGGCGCGTACCTGAATGGACAACCCTGTGGTAGTTTCGGTGACTATGCCGCTGTTTCATATAACGGCAATAAAATCATCACCGGAAGCAGCGGCGGTTGCCTTTTGACCAATGATCTGGAAGTCGCAAATAAAGCGAGAAAATGGAGTACGCAGGCAAGGGAAGCGGCTCCGTGGTATCAGCATGAAGAGGTTGGATACAACTACCGCATGAGCAATGTTATCGCGGGAGTGATTCGCGGACAGTACCCCTATCTGGGAGCGCATATCGCGCAGAAAAAGGCGATTTATGAACGCTACAAGGAAGGGCTGAAAGACTTGCCCGTACAGATGAACCCGATTACCGAAGGAACGGTACCGAACTATTGGCTTTCCGCGTTGATCATTGAACCCGACTATATGTGCAAACAGGTGCGGGACGACAGCACCGCGCTTTACATCAAGGGAAAGGGGAAAACTTGTCCAACGGAGATTCTCGAAAAGATCTCCGCGCTGAATGCCGAGGGCAGACCGATTTGGAAGCCGATGCATATGCAGCCGATGTACCGGATGCATGAATGTGTTGGCAGAGATGGCTCAATCAGAGCGAAAACAAATGCTTATATAGCTGGTGGAGTTAAGGATGTTGGTGCAGATATCTTTGCTAGAGGATGTTGTTTACCATCTGACAATAAAATGACCCCAGAGGAACAAGACAGAATCATAGAAGTTATCAGAAGGTGTTTTGAATGATGGAATGGTACTGGATATTAGCAATAGTTCTTGGTTCTGTTTTGCTTTGGGTTTTGTTATCGGCATTATTATATAGGCATTTTTTTAAGCGATTTTATGACGTTTTTTTATCGGGGATTGCCTTGATAGTTTTTTCTATTCCACTACTTATTCTATCGTTACTGGTCCGTGCGAAATTAGGCAGTCCAGTTATTTTTCGGCAAGAGCGTCCTGGTAAAGACGGGAAAATATTCAAAATGTGCAAATTCCGTTCCATGCTCCCTCCACAAACGAGAGATGGGAAAGTGTTGACGGATAAAGAAAGACTCGAGTGTGTTGAAAAAGGAATTGATATTCTTTCTGATGAAGAAAGATTAACCAAATTTGGTAGATTATTAAGAGCATTAAGTCTTGATGAATTGCCTGAGCTTTGGAACATTTTCAAAGGTGATATGAGTATTGTTGGTCCAAGACCACTTGCTACCATTTATTTGCCATACTATTCCAAAGAGGAATTTCATAGGCACGATGTAAGACCTGGATTAACGGGATTAGCTCAAGTACATGGAAGAAATACCGCATCGTGGGAAAAAAGATTTGAATACGATTTAAAATACGTGAAAAAGTATTCTTTGTTTGGTGATATTAAGATTTTAATCGATACAATTTTAGTTGTTTTTAAACGAAGTGATATAGGCCAAGGAAATGAAAGGCCGGAGTCTTTCAATGTCGTTAGACAAAGAGAGTGGGATAACGGAGAAGTTGTCAAAGATAGGTAATGGCTGTTCACGTGTTGTGTTGCTTGCTAAATTATTAAAAAGGAGTTGAACAAATGAAAAAAATCATCATTTTTGGTGCCACCGGAAATGTCGGTTCCTACGTAACGAAGTATGCATCTGAATTCTTCGATAGAACAAAATATGAGGTTATTGCTTCGGGCAGAAGAAACACGGACGTTTTTGATCAATTTGGAGTCAAATTCGTTCAAGTTGATATGTTAAATAAGCCTGATTTTGAAAGACTTCCTAGAGAAGATGTACATGCAGTTATTTTATTGGCAGCTACGATTCCTTCTTATATGAATGAATATAGTGGTGAAAAGTATCTGCAAACAAACGTCATGGGCACATACAATGTTTTGGAATATTGCAGAGCGGTAAAGGCTGACAGAATTTTGTTTAGCCAAACTGTTTTTGATATTTCGCTATACCCACAAGAGAATCCAAATGTTGTCTTGAAACCAGATTTACCTCCTTATTTTAGTTATAGTGGTGACCATGCCATGTATGTCATTTCAAAAAATACGGCTATTGAAATGTTGAAACACTATTATGCGGAATATCATTTGAAATATTTTGTTTTCAGATTTCCAACAATCTACGAATACAGCACATTCCAATATTATTATCCAAATGGCGTTAAGACAATGCGCCCATTATATAAACAAATAAATAGGGCTATAAAAGGCGAACCTCTTGAATTATGGGGTGATCCTAATTATGCCAAAGACATGGTCCATGTTTACGATTGTGCCCAAATGCTTTGCAAAGCATGTTTAGTTAATAGAGAAACTGGATTCTACAATGTTGGTACTGGAATCCCGGTTACATTGCAAGAACAATGCCAAGCTATCATTGATGTTTTCTCACCTAAAGATCATCCATCGAAGATTGAATACCATCCTGGCAAATCTGGTGGCGGTTTCTTAATGGATATTCAGAATGCTAAAGATGAATTGGGCTATGAACCTGTAATGGATGTTCATAAATTGTTCGAAGATTATAAAGAAGAAGCTAAAATTAATAGATTTGAATCTTTGAGAGGAAAATAATGCGAACTGAAATTGGCAGTGAATTTTGGGATGTACCATTAACGGAAAAGGAAAATCATATTTTTGATAAAGCAACGTGGTTCGTTTCTGGAAGAGCTGCCTTTCGTTCAATTCTTCAACAAATTAAGATTGAAAATGCTGGGCTTAAACCTTTAAAAGTTGCGCTTCCATCATATCTTTGTGAATCGATGATTGAGCCGTTGATCAAAGAGGATGTTGAATATAAATTCTACTCCGTTTCGTTTAAAGATGGCTTTTTTCGGTGCAATTATTCCAATATCGACGACTGTAATATTATTTTGGTTATTGATTACTTTGGATATGATGCGTTATCAAATGATTTTCCAAGATCTAACAAAACAATTATCAGGGATTTAACGCACTCTATCTTCACCAAAAATTATAATGATGCAGATTATTACTTCGGATCAATGCGAAAGTGGGCTGGTTTTTTAAGTGGAGGTTTTGCCTGGAATAGAGAAGGAAGAATTTTTGAACCGACCGAAATTGCAAGCGATTACATTGCCCTACGAAAAAAGGCTATGGATTTGAAGAGCGATTATATTGATGAAAAAACAAGTAGTAAAGATTACTTAAATGTTTATCGTGGTGCCGAATACTTGCTTGAGAATTGTGATATCGCAATTAGCGATTCTAATGATATAAAAAACGCAAAGCATCTCGACATTGAATTTATTAAGGTGACGAGGAGAAATAATGCAGCTGTTTTAATTGATGGATTGGCAGACATTTGCCTTATTACATCATTAAATCCAAACGACTGTCCTCTATTTGTTCCTATTGTTATTGATGAAAGAGAGAAATTAAGAAAATATCTAATCGATCGTAACATATACTGTCCAATTCATTGGCCTAAACCATACAAGGATCAAAATGAATCGGATGATTTATACGAAAGGGAATTATCACTAGTTTGTGATCAAAGATATTCTACAAACGATATGAAAAGGATTGTTTCAACTGTAAGAGAATTTATGGAGATAAATAAGAATGCTTGAAGTTATAACACTTAATGAATCGAATAAATGGGACGAAATAGTAAAAAGTTTTAAGGACTATGATGTTTACTATTTAAGCGGGTATGTTAAAGCATTCAAAATACATGGCGACGGTGAGCCTTTGCTGTTTTTTTATTCTGACGATAAATGCAGAGGCATAAATGTTGTCATGAAACGAGATATTGCCTTAGATCCTCATTTCGCAGACGTTATTGAACATAATAAATTATTTGATTTTGCAACTCCTTATGGCTATGGAGGATGGCTAATTGATGGTGAGAATTTCGACAATCTTTTCAACGAATATGAGAAGTGGTGCAAGGAACACAATATTGTTTCGGAATTCGTAAGATTTCATCCTGTTCTAAAAAACCATGTTTTTTCAGATGGACACTACGAGGTTGTCCCTCTAGGTGAAACCGTTGCTATCGACACAACGGATAAGGAGCTAATATGGAACAATTTCAATCCAAAAAATCGAAACGTCATAAGAAAAGCAATTAATAATGGAATTCAAATTAAACAAGGGTTATCAGAAGAGTTGATAGATATATTTATAGAAATCTATAATGGCACGATGAATAAAGATAACGCTGATCAATATTATTATTTTAAAAAAGATTTCTACGAAAGTATTAAAGAAGATTTAAAGGACAACGCCACAATCTTCTATGCAGAATTGGAAGGAAAAATAATAGCCACTTCTATAATGATCTTTGCTAATGGTAAATTGAACTATCATCTTTCAGGATCGTTAAGAGAATACCAAAATTTAGCTCCATCAAATTTGTTGTTATGGAAAGCTGCCGAATGGGGAAATGAGATTGGTTGTTCTACGTTCCATCTTGGTGGTGGAGTCGGAAGTGGTGAGGATAGCTTGTTTAAGTTCAAGAGGGCCTTTTATCGGGGTGAACTGTATAGGTATTATATCGGAAAGAAAATATTTGTTAAAAAAGTATACAAAGAATTAGTGGGCATTAGAGGGAATATTGATCACTCGCATTTCTTTCCTGAATATAGAGGTGAATGATGAAAATATTATATGTGGCTACTGTTGGTGGCTTTATGCCGTTTTTTAAAGACTTGGTTAGACAACTTATTGACGATGGGCACGTTGTTGATTTTGCTGCTAATCAATCATCTTCGAAGGTCCCGGATTATTATTCAAAATGGGGATGTAAAATATTTGATATTTCTTGTTCTCGCTCCCCACTTAGTTTCGACAATATTAAGGCTATAAAGCAAATAAGGAATCTTGCTAAGGAATATGATATTGTTCATTGTCATACGCCATTGGCTGGTATGTCAACACGCATTGCGTGTAGGAAACTAAGAAAGAAGCAAGGGCTTAAAGTTATATACACTGCTCATGGCTTCCATTTCTATAAAGGCGCTCCAAAGAAAAATTGGATTATTTATTATCCTATCGAAAAACTATGCTCAAGATGGACAGATGTTTTAATTACAATTAATAAAGAGGATTATGATCTAGCCAAAAAGAAAATGAAGGCAAAACGTATCGAATATGTTCCTGGCGTAGGCATGGATACAAAGAAATTTGCTAATACAGTAGTCGATAGAGATAAAAAAAGAGAGGATCTTGGTATTCCAAAAGACGCATATTTAATTTTTTCTGTTGGTGAATTGAATCAAAATAAAAACCATCAAATAGTTATTAGAGCGATAGCCGAATTAAACGATTCAAATATTCATTACATGATTGCAGGAGTTGGAGATCAGAAAGAGAATCTTGAAAAACTTGCTAAGGAACTAAAAGTAAATCTACATTTGCTTGGCTATAGAAAAGATGTTGCAGAATTATATAAGGCGGCGGATTTGTTTGTCCACCCCTCTTTCAGAGAAGGCTTGCCTGTTTCTGTTATGGAGGCGGTGGCAGCCAAAACGACGGTGGTTTGTAGCAATATAAGAGGTTGTTCAGATTTGGTTCGTGAGGGATTGTTTGATCCACACATAACTTCATCGGTTGCCGAGGTAATTAAACAATGTATTGGTGGTTTTAACAATTCCGATGACAATTATCGTAGGCTGAAACAATTTGAACTATCTTTGGTAGCTAATAAAATGCTCGATATTTATAAAAACATTTGTGGTGATAAAAATGGATAAAAAACCTTTAGTTTCAATAATTATTCCAGTTTACAACGGATCAAATTATATGAGAGAAGCAATTGATAGCGCTCTTGCTCAAACATACGAAAACGTTGAAATTATCGTTGTAAATGATGGTTCAGCTGATGACACAGACGAAATAGCAATGTCATACGGCAACCAAATCCGCTATTTTAAAAAAGAAAATGGCGGGGTGTCATCTGCCTTGAACCTCGGGATAAAGGAAATGCGAGGAGAATATTTTTCATGGCTTTCTCATGATGACAGATACACTCCTAATAAAATAGAAGCGCAAATTAGTGCTGTTTCTGCTTGTGAAGAGGAGGATTTGATTTGCTATTGTAATTCAGCTCAAATAGATAAAGATAACAACGTTATCAAACATAGTAAGAAAAACAAATTTTTAAATAGTGGCATAAATCCTTGGAATAGAGCTCTACTTGCTTTAATTAGAAGTAGTTGCTTTAGTGGCTGCGCTTTATTGATACCAAAAAGAGCATTTATTGATGCTGGCTTCTTTGACGAGCAATTAAAGTTTGCTCAAGATTTCTTAATGTGGATGAGAGTGTTGCTTAAAGAATATAACGTTTTATATGTTCAAGACGAATGTGTCCAAAGTAGGATACACTCAAAACAAGGTACTCAAACAGCAAAAGATGTGTTTATTAAAGACTCTTCAATATTTGGGAAATTGATGTTTAATCCGTTAGAATTGGTTTCGTCGCGCAGAGAAAACTATATTTATTACATGACTTTGTATTTTGCAAAAAATAACTGTACTGAAGCACTTGAATTATATCGAAAAAAAGGCAAATTTTCATTACTTCAAAGGTTTAGAATCACTATGTTGTCTTCATATGGAAAAATAAGACCTACGATAAGAAAAATGTATTATAGAATATTCAGGCATATCAAAACGAAGTGATGTTCAAATGTGATTATCCACTTATGAAAGCTTGCTAACAATTGCTTATTCTTTTGGCTCGGTCCTAAGTATTTTTTTATATGTAAAATAATTGTCATGTATTTCTTATACTCATTACATTGATTGTTTAAAAATTAAGTCCGTATTACCTTTTTCTTTTTATTAATCATCCATTATGGCGTTTTTATGTATCCACTCTATTACATTAATTATTAAACAATGGTCAATATCTAACATCTCATAGCTTCAATATATTAATATATTTAGAAGGCTCGTTTTAAGATAGAAAAAGGAGAAATGAAAAACTATGTTGCCATACATATCGCTTTTGTTAATACCTTTATCATTTCAAATACTTTCTGTTTTCAATTATAATAGTTTAAGATTAAAAAAAACATCAATAAAATTTAATCGCGCTATTCTACCACTATTTTTTATTTTATTCCTTCTCGTTTTGTCGTTAAGAAATAAATATTTAGGAAGAGATTTGGTAAATTACGAACATTTATTTATAAAATTTGGCAATTCTTCTTTGGGATCTGTCTTTTCATCGTGGTCTGAAATCGTTTACCGTTTTTATTGTTGGTTTTTTTATAATCATATATCAAACAATTATCAACTTTTTGTTTCAATTACAGCTATTTTATCGGTCATTCCAATTATGTATGTGTATTGCAAAGACAAAACGCATGGTTATCTAAAAATAGCAATTTTCGTTAATATGTCTACATATGTAATGCTTTTTTCTGGGATCAGGCAAGGACTTGCGATGGCTCTAGGATTACTTGCATATCAAACTTTAAAAGATAAAAAATATATATTGTTTATATTGCTTTCAATATTAGCAACCTTTACTCATCATACTGGCTTTATGGTTTTCTTATTGTTTCCTTTGTTTTTCTTTAGATTTAAGACAAAAGATTTGTGGTGGATTATTTCCTCAATTATGACTGTTTTTATTTTTAATAAACCCATCTTTAATTTTTTGTCTTCCCTTGCTGGGAGTTTTAACGATAAGTATGGCGTTCAAGCTACCGAAACAGGCGCATTCATGAGCTTTGTTCTATTTGCATTATTTGCTACTTTTTGTTTTCTTGTAGAAGACGAAAAAACAATGGACAATGATGCATATGCACTAAGAAATATTTTGGTTTTTGCAGTTGTATTACAATCTTTTGCATTTGTAAATGATTTGGCTATGAGAATGAATTATTATTTTATTTTATTAATTCCATTAGCGGTTGGTAATGCCGTGAAAAATGCTAGTAAAGTTAATTATCAAATGGCAAAAATTGGCGAATTAGTATTATCTGTTTTTTTTACTATTTATTTCGTATATGCAGTTTATTCTTCCTTCAAAAATGGCTCTGGGTTTTTGGATACAATCCCATACGTTCCATTTTGGAAAGAAATATAAATGAAATACTTTTTCGGTTTGAGTCGAAGACGGTTATTTTGAAATATTATTTATAAGAACCTTGGAGAAAAGGCTATTAGCTTTTTATTTTATATGCAGAAAAAATATATAGGGAACTATAGCACCTTGTATATTTTGTTATGTATATTTGCTAATAGATGTACTGTTATCTTTAGGCGCAAGGCATTAGCAGGGCTTTAGAAGGATATGAAAGGAATAAGTGGATTTTTGTTTAGCAATATAAAATTCACCATGATTAATTATAGATTATATGAAAATACTGCAGATTAATAGTGTATATAAAACAGGAAGCACTGGCAAAATTGTATCGGATTTGCATAACTGTTACATTAGCAAGGGCTACTCCTCATATGTCTTATATGGACGCGGCAAAAAAATAAAAGAGGCTAATGTTTACAAAATCAGTTCAGAGCTAGAGGCAAAAATACATAGTTTTTTATCTCTTTTATTTGGGGTTGATTTGGCTTTTTCACCTCTTTCCACTAAAAACGCCATTAAAATGATCAAAAAAGTCTCGCCAGACATCGTTCATTTACATTGTTTGAATGCTCATTATATAAATGCATACAGACTAATCAATTATCTTAAGAAGAATAAGATAAAAACTATTATTACAATTCATGCAGAAAATATGCACACTGCCGGATGTGAACATGCAATGGATTGTAATAAATGGAAAACAGGGTGCAATCATTGTCCCGTAATAAAGGGGCTGATTTCTCAGGTTTTTCGCGATGACGCAAAGTATTGCTTTGAAAAAATGCGCCAATCCATCAAGGGCTTTGATTCGTTGTTAGTTGTTGGATGTTCCAAATGGATTACAAATAGATGTGAAGAGTCCCTAATTTTTAAAAACCACAAATGTATAACTATTAAGAACGGTATTGATGTTTCTTCATTCTCATATATTGAAAGTAGCATTATAAGAGAAAGATTTAACTTAGATTGCAACAAAAAAATAATTCTTCACGTTACTCCTAATTTTGATCACCCAATTAAAGGCGGAAGATTTATTATAGAATTGGCTAAGAGAATGCCTGATTATAATTTTGTTGTTGTTGGGTCGTATGCGAAAATTAATATTCCAAATTTATACTTTGTTGGTCATATTGATAGTAAAGAAGAATTAGCAAATTACTATTCAAATGCTGATTGTCTTGCGATGACTAGTTACAGAGAGAATTATCCAACAGTGTGTTTAGAAGCTTCGTCATGTGGCTTGAATATTGTTGGTTTTAATTCGGGAGGTATTAAAGAGACTATCCCTTTTGATATGGGAGAATGTGTAGAACCTTATGATTTAGATATGTTTGCTGATGCGCTCAAAAAGTGGGCAAACAAAGGAAGAAAAAAAGTTGATTATCATGTGAAACGCCCGTTTGAAATGGCAAACGACTATTTGAAAGCATATGAGGAGATATTGCCTAATGAGTTTATCAAATTTTATAAGAAAAAATAAAAAATTTTTCTTTCCGTTACTGTGGATTAGAAAGCTTTATTGGAATTTTAAAACATATTGTAGAGCCTTGCATTATTTAAATCATTTGAGAATTGATTCCGAGGAAAAAAAAATAGTTTATTTTGGCATTCCTGTACACAATAATTTAGGAGACCAAGCTCAAGGTGTGTGCATTAGAAAATGGTTAAAAAAACATTATATAAATATTCCAATCGTTGAAATAGAAACAAATGCTGTCGTTAACACTATGTTTCCAATAATTAGAAAATTGAAACATTTAATAAAAGATGATGATTTTTTTGTTTTTCAAAGTGGTTATACCACAACTGATTTAGGAGGGTATGCTGATTTAATGCATAGAACAATTTGTTTGGAGTTTCCCAACAATAAAAAGTTGATGATGCCACAAACCGTTTTTTTTAAAAATGAAAAAAATAAAATGCTAACTGCTTCAATTCTTAATGCCGATAAGAATCTCTTATTTTTAGCAAGAGATAGTATTTCTTATCATACTGCATTAGAAATGTTTCCTGATATTAATGTTATGTTGTTTCCTGATATTGTGACTACTCTTATTGGAACCCTAACGTTTTCAAATAAAAGAGAAGGAATATTATTTTGCCTTAGAGATGACACAGAAAAATTCTATCCTGATAGCGAACTCGAATTATTAATCTCTAAATGCAAAAGCATCACTGATAGAATTGAAAGAACTGATACTACTAAAAGAATAGCTCGTATTAATTTCAATGCCGAACAGCATATTCTAGATGAAATTTCAAATTATTCCAATTATAAACTTATTGTTACCGATCGTTACCACGGTACAATCTTCGCTTTGGCTGCAAATACCCCGGTCGTTATATTAAAAACAACAGATCATAAAGTTATTACTGGCGCTGACTGGTTTAAAGGCGTGCTAGATGAATATGTGTTTGTTGCAGAAGATTTAAACTCTGCTTTTGAGTTAATTCATAAACTTTATTACAACAGCTACAGTTGCGCTATTGATAATTATTTTGAAAAAAAATATTACGACAAATTAGCGGATTATTTTAATAAAGGTTTAGCTAACAATGTTAAGTAATAAAAATGATTCGCGTTCTAAGAATGCTGTCTTAAATATTGTGATCGGATATTTTTGCCAAATAGGAATTCTGATTACAACATTTATCGGTAGGAAGATTTTTCTAAGGTATCTTAGCATAGACTATCTTGGCATTGATGGTCTATTTGGTAATCTTTTAACCGTATTATCTCTAGCGGAACTGGGGCTAGATACCGCGGTGTTATTTTCGTTATATAAACCGGTTGCCGATGATAATAAGCCATTAATTCATTCCCTTCTAAAATTTTTCAAGAAAATATATATATTTTTAGCCATTATAATTTTTCTGATTGGCGTTGCATTACTGCCTTTTTTAAAATATTTAGTTAATAGCAATATTGCCATAGGGGAATTACAGTATTATTTTCTTATTTTTGTGTTGAACACTGTCCTTAGTTATTTTGTTGCTCACAAGAACGCTTTGCTGTCAGCCTATCAGCAACAAAGGGTGTCTAGAATAATAGCACTGATAACAAAATTGGCTTTGCAAATCGTTTGTATTGTTGTTTTGACACTGACGAGAAACTATTTATTCTATCTTTATTCTATCGTCATTGTTACTATTGCTGGAAATCTATTACTTAATTTTGCTTGTAACAAATTACATAAAGATGTTCTGATAGAGCAAGAAACCGTTTCATTTGATAAAAAACCAATTTATAAAAGGATATCAGCCACTTTTATCTACAAAATATGTACGGTTGCAATTAATAATACAGATAATATTCTAATATCTGTACTTGTGAGCACAGCCGCAGTGGGGTTGTACTCGAATTATTTATCAATAATTAGCGCCGTAAACTCGTTTCTTGTTATTATTACTGTGTCATTAGTATCTGGTATAGGTAATTTAAATGCTAAAGGGGATGCTGAAAAACAATACAAATTGTTCAACAGTTTTCTGCTCTTTTACCATTTTATAGGCTCCGTTGGTGGAACAGGATTTATATTATTGTTCAACAATCTTATTTCTTATTGGCTAGGGAGTGTTTATGTTTTAGATAATTATACGGTTTGGATGATTTCAATTAATTTCTATATTACAACCGCTATAACGCCAATATGGATGTATAGAGAAGCTAACGGCTTATTTAAAGAAGTTCAATTGCTGATTATATTTAGAGCGCTCCTTAACCTATTTTTATCCATCGTATTAGGAATATTATGGGGTACTTTTGGTATTCTTTTGGCTACTGCCGTTAGTCTCTTAATGACAAGCTTCATAATCGAGCCCATAATACTATTCAAAAAGTGCTTTAATAAAAAAGTATGCCTATATTGGTTCAAACAATTAAAACATTTCATGATTTCCGTCTTAGGTTTTTCTCTTTCTTTATTAGCAATTAGTTTTATCCCAAATGGTTTGTTATATTTTTGCATCAAAGCAGTGATAATTTTGACAGTTTTTATCGTTTTATTTACTTTATTTAACATAAAAAACGATGATTATTTGTTCTTTGTAAATATATTCAAGAGGTTCTTTAGGAAAAAGGAGAAGAATTAGTATGTATAGCAATATTAGGAGCATTCAAATTTTGGTATCTTTGTTGAAACAAAATGACATTAAAGAAATAGTCATTTCTCCAGGTGGAAGTGATATTCCCTTAATTCATTCTATAGAAAAAGATCCCTTTTTTAACTGTTATTCAGTAGTTGATGAAAGAAGCGCTGCATACTTCGCTCTAGGTGTTTCGCTGCAGAAACAATGTGTGGTTGCATGCATTTGTACATCTGGCACTGCTGTTTGTAATTATTTGCCAGGTATTACAGAGGCATGGTACCAAAGTAGGCCCGTTCTTGCTATAACATGCGATAAAAATCCATATTATCAAAATCAATTAGAAACACAAAAAATTGAACAAACAAAAGTGTTTGATGGCGTTGTTAAGAAATCTGTATCTCTGCCTGTTATAAAAGATGAAGAGGATGAGTGGTTATGTAATAGACTTATTAACGAGGCCCTTCTTGAACTCGATCATCACGGTAGTGGCCCGTGTCACATAAATGTTCCAATTACACAAAGATACGATATTTACGATTGCGAAAAATTGCCTACTGAAAGAAAAATTGATCTAATTTCGTTCTCAAAAATTGACTTTAACTCAATTCATGAAAACTTAGTTGGTTATAAAAGAATTATGGTTGTTGTTGGTCAAAATGTTAACTTTGACAAAAAGATGATATCTAATTTTGAAAAGTTTTTTAACAGATATAAATGCTTTTTTTCAATCGAGACTTTGTCAAATATAAATTGTGAAGGATGCATAAATACCTATCCACTTACTGAAACGCGTTTGTCTTCAAACCTTCTTCCGGATCTAGTGATTTCTATTGGCAACAACTTAGCAGCGTATGGATTAAAACCATTTTTGAGAAATGGGTATAAAAGTATTTGTAACTGGCTAATATCGGAAAATGGAAATGTTCGTGATGCATATAAATGTTTAACGCGCATTTATGAGTGCAGCGTTGCTGAATTCTTCGATGGTCTAATGTCCCTAGAAAAGAACGACAAAAACGATATGCTTTATTACAACCTCTGGAAATCGCAAATAGACAAGTTTATTCTGCCAGAATTTGAGTTTTCAAATCTTTATGTTGCAAAAGGACTATCGCAAATCGTTCCTGAGAATTCTGTTTTGCATACTGCTATTCTAAATAGTACGAGAGTCATGCAGTTCTTCAACTTAAATAATAACGTTATGGCATATAGCAACGTTGGCGCTTTAGGAATAGATGGATGCCTTTCGACTTTTGCTGGCCAGGCGGCATCAACAAACGAATTGGCGTATTTGTTGATTGGTGATTTGAGCTTTTTTTACGATATGAATGCCGCCGGTTTAAGGAACATTTCAAAGAATGTGAGAATTATATTAATTAATAATGGAGGCGGTGGGGAATTCCATTTTTTTGTTGGCAAAGAGAAAATTCCTGAAATAAATGATTATATTTCAGCAAAGCATTCAAAGATTGCGGCTGGGTGGGTTGTTTCATTGGGCTATGATTATTATTTTGCCACTTGCAAAGAAGAGTTTGATAACGCTATAGAAAAGTTTTCACACGAAAGTGACAAACCGATGTTTTTAGAAGTCTTTACCGATATGGAATTCGAAGCAAACAACACTAATAAATTCTACAATCAAAATAGAAATCAAGTTGGTAATCCTGTTGTGAACTCGCTCTCTAAACTATTTAGTTCTAAACAAAAAGAAAGAATTAAAAAAATACTATCTTTTTTGAAGGGGTTTAAAAAATGAGCATTAAGTCGTTTTTAAAAAGATTCAAAAAAGTCGAGCTTAGAGCAATTAATACTCCGGTATTAATGACTAATCTTCTTTCTGGGCATCGAGCATTAATAATTGGTGGATGTGGTGGCATTGGATTTGAAATTGCAAAAGCTTTTCAAAAATCGGATTGTAATATAATGATTACTGGGACGAATAAGGAAAAATTGGAAAAGGCTTATGCCCAATTGAACAATTGTGAGTTTTATGAGATTGATTGCAACCATATCACATCTATGCTTCATTCACTAGATCACATTTATTCATCGCATGATTATAATATCGATATAGTTGTATATGCAGCGGGCATACACGGCCCATCTAATTTTTTTGAAATTACCGAAAAGGATTTCGATGACGTAATCTCTGTGAACCTCAAAGGGATGTTTTTCGTTAATCAATGTGTAGGGAATTTAATGAAATCTCATGCAATAAAAGGCCACATATTGAATATAAGTTCTGCTAGTGCGCTAAAAAATGGAGTTACACCATATGAAATATCGAAGAATGCTGTAGAGAGTTTGATTAAAGGTTCTGCACAAAGATTAATTCCTTATGGAATTGTTGTGAACGGATTAGGCCCTGGACCAGTTGCTACAAAAATGCTCGGAAGAGATAATAATGACATTTTTTGCGAGGAGAATCCTTCTAAAAGAATGGCCACCGCACAAGAAATTGCGAATTGGGCGGTTTTATTATGCTCAAGTATTTCTGATTTGGTTGTTGGAGAGACATTTTATGTTACGGGCGGCTCTGGGAATTTATATATTGATAGATAATTAGATTTGATGGTTGCTTAAAACCAACAATCGTCGATGTTTTAACAAATAATGTTTTGTGATACCAGGAGGAATATAAAATGAGCGTATTAGTTACAGGCGGAACTGGGTTTATCGGTTCCCACACTGTGGTAGAATTATTAAATGTTGGCGAGGATGTCGTCATCGTTGACAATCTGTGCAATTCAAGGATTGAGGTTCTTGAAAGAATTACTGCAATCACAGGCAAAACGCCAAAGTTTTATAAGGGTGACTTGTTGGATGTTGAACTTGTTGAAAGAGTTTTCAGTGAGAATAAAATAGATTCAATCATCCATTTCGCAGGTTTAAAGAGCGGTGCTGAATCTATACTCGAACCTGGCAAATACTTGAATACAAACATCATTTCCACGTTTAATCTTCTGAACGCTATGGAAAAGCATAATGTTTATAAATTAGTGTTTTCCAGCAGTGCTACGGTTTATGGTACCCCAGAAGAAGTGCCTGATTATGAAATAGATTTGGTTGGTAAGGTTTGCTCTCCTTATGGCTTGAGCAAATATCTTATTGAATTGCTTTTGAAGGATTTCGCTAGCCAAAGAAAGGATTTCAAGTTTATTGCGCTTAGATACTTCAACCTGGTTGGCGCACATCCATCTGGTTTGATTGGCGAGGATGATGGACAATCCATTCCTAATAACTTGGTGCCTTACATCACGAAAGTTTTGCTTGGGCAACTTCCTTATTTGAAGGTCTATGGCAATTCATACGATACTGTCGATGGAACCGGATTAAGGGATTATATTCACGTTGTTGATCTCGCAAAAGGCCATCTTGCCGCGCTAAATTATTTGAATAACACAGATGTGAAATTTGATGTCTTCAATTTGGGCACAGGAAAGGGAACGACCGTTTTGCAATTGGTCGCTGCTTTCGAAAAAGTGTCGGGGAAGAAGATTCCTTACCAAATTACGGATATCAGACCTGGTGATGTTCCTCTATCTTTTGCATCGGTTGAAAAAGCCAACAAGATTTTAGGCTGGAAAGCTGAATATACATACGAGGACTGCGCTAGGGACTCTTGGAATTGGCAAGTTAAAAATCCTTACGGATATAGCAAAGAATAACACCCCGCCCCCAATCGAAGAAGGAGCATCAGCGGACTCGGGTTTTGAACTGCGGTTTTGCTGAAAAGATGGAAATGCCTAGCAACCTCATCGGAACCTGGTGAGTGGTTAGGTATCAACGGCAAGCAAGGAAGAACAACCAGAAAGCACTTCAGGCCATAGCAAGCCGATAGCTGTGAAGTGGTGTGGTTTTGAAATCTAATGAAGGAGGAGATAAGAATGACAGTTTATGAAATAATATCAATCATTATAGCCGGTGTAAGTACATTGGTGGCAATTCTATCTTTTGCCTTCAGCTTTAAAACAAAAAAGAAATGTGACCAGTTTATTAAGTCTCATATGGAAATAAAAGATAACTCTGGTGTCGCAGTTGGAGTGAATGAAGGTGAAATGCATGTCCAACAAAAGTGAAATAGAAAACAATAACGGAGTTGCAGTCACTGAAAATGCAGGCACAATCAATGTTGGTCTTTTGACTCTTGAAGGTTTAAGACCATATATCGAAGAAGTTGTTAGATGTGAATTAGAAAAATATAAGAATAAGGCTTTGGAAACTGCTCTTGAACGTGATGGTGAGTTTGTCGTATCTGTATTCAATAAACTAAACCAACTTGACACTAAAATAGAAAAAGTACAAGAAGCTCTATCTTCTCCATCTATGCAATTTGATTTGGTCGAAGCTGAAAAAGGTTATATAAAGACGGGAAGTGTGTCGCTTTTAGATATCTTAGGTGAATTGATTGCAGAAAGAGTAAATTGCAAAGAAGCAACAATAGGACAAATAGTATTGAGTGAAGCTATAAAAACAGCACCCATTCTTCTTGATAAGCAATTGGATATTTTAGCTCTAAGATTCTTTATGGGCCACGTTGGTGTATCTGGCGCCAGGTTTCTTTCCGGGCTTCATCAAATACTGGTTTTGTTTGCTTTGCCACTATGTCAAAATGTTAGTTCAATAAATGATTTAGACCTTGGCCATTTAGATTTCACAAGATGTTCAATTAAAAGCGTTATGTCAAATCCTTTGTGTGATGTCTTGTGGAACAAATATACTTCAGCCTTTTATATACCTTTTTCTTCAAACTTATTCAAAATGGAACAGATTAATGGAAAGAGTTTATATGAATGGTTTCCTGAGGTTTTTGCTTTTGATGGGTCGGATACATTTACATTCAAAGCAAATAGTTATTCGGAGTTTTTGAAACAAGTCAATGCTAGAACTGATATAACAGAACCAGTTAAAAATAGGATTATTTCTTTTTATAAGGAACACTGTGTCGAACAAAAGAAAGCCGCAGAACACTTAATTGATAAATATCCAGATTTAAAACCTATTTCAGATATGTGGAATAAAGGAGCATCTTCTATAAGCCTAAGTTCAATTGGCATTGCGATTGGCGCTATTCACCTAAAGAACAAAACTCCATTAAAGATTGATTTGAGTGATTGGATTCACTAGGTTGTGTATCCTGGTGGTAATTATTGACGTTATCGTTGGATATGAAAATCTGATAACCTGCTGCCCTATAGATCTCGATGATTTCATTAATGCATACAATCTGGCAGAGGTGGCTTTTTTTAGAAATTAGTGAAAAAAGCAGATAAAAAAACAGCAAAGCACTTGCAAAATTTGCACATTTGTGATATAATGCCTCTGTAAGATATTATGGAGGCATTTTGTTATGACCTTAAAAGAACTCAGGAAAATGTGCAATCTGACGCAAAAGGAAGCTGCTGAGATCACAAAGACCTCGCTTCGTTCCTTCGTATCCTATGAAAGTGATGAAGACCTTGCCGATCAGCTCAAACTTCAAAGAATCAAGGAACTCCTGAAAGAATACGCAGACAACGACACCAACATCTTGAAAGGGAAGGTGTTGCTGATCACCGGCGGCACCGGATCTTTCGGAAACGCCGTTCTCAACCGCTTTCTGACGACCGACATCGGTGAGATCCGCATTTTCTCGCGGGACGAAAAGAAGCAGGATGATATGCGCCACGAATACCAGGCGAAATACCCGGAGCATTTCCAAAAAATCAAATTCTACATCGGTGACGTTCGCTCTTTGGAGTCCTGCCGCAGCGTTATGAAAGGTGTGGACTATATCTTCCACGCTGCCGCGTTGAAGCAGGTTCCTTCCTGCGAATTCTTCCCGATGGAAGCCGTGAAAACCAATATCATTGGAACGGACAACATCTTGACCGCCGCGATTGAAGAAGGCGTAAAGTGCGTAATTTGCTTATCGACCGATAAAGCCGCATACCCGATCAACGCGATGGGAATCACGAAAGCAATCGAAGAAAAGGTTGCCATTGCGAAATCCAGGAACAGCGGCAACACCCGGATCTGCTGCACCCGTTACGGCAACGTCATGTGTTCGCGTGGGTCTGTCATTCCGCTTTGGATCGACCAGATCCGGGCGGGAAATCCCATCACTCTCACCGAGCCTTCCATGACCCGTTTCATCATGTCGCTTGACGAAGCAGTCGATCTCGTTCTGTTTGCTTTTGAACACGGAGAAAACGGCGACCTTCTGATCCAGAAAGCGCCTGCCTGTACCATTCAGACCCAGGCGGAAGCCGTTTGCGAATTATTCGGCGGCAAGAAAGAGGACATCAAGGTCATCGGGATCCGCCACGGTGAGAAAATGTATGAAACGCTCTTGACGAATGAGGAGTGCGCCAAAGCCATCGACATGGGCAATTTCTATCGTGTTCCGGCGGACAACCGTGGTTTGAACTACGATAAATATTTCAAGGAAGGCGACGAAAAACGGAATACGCTGACCGAATTCAACTCGAATAACACCCGCCGCCTGAATTTGGAAGAAACCAAAGCCAAAATCGCGTCCTTGCAGTATATCAAGGACCGCCTTGCCGAGGAGAAATGAAATGTTTGAAAACGTGAAGTGGAAAGAAAACGGCAAATTGAAACTGCTCATCATCGTCGGCACACGGCCGGAGATCATCCGGCTCGCGGCGGTGATCACAAAGTGCCGCACCTACTTTGATACGATCCTTGCCCACACCGGTCAGAACTATGACTACAACCTCAACGGTGTGTTCTTCAAGGATCTGAAACTTGCCGATCCCGAAGTCTATCTGGATGCGGTCGGCGCCGACCTGGGCGAAACTTGCGGCAACATTATTTCCAAGTCCTACAAGTTGATGGCAGAGATCAAGCCGGACGCCGTCCTCGTTCTGGGTGACACGAACTCCTGTCTGTCGGTCATCGGCGCAAAGCGGCTGCATATTCCGATCTTCCACATGGAAGCGGGAAACCGCTGCAAGGACGAGTGCCTGCCCGAGGAAACCAACCGCCGGATCGTGGACATCATCAGCGACGTCAACATGGCGTATTCCGAACACGCCCGCCGCTATCTGGCCGAATGCGGTCTGCCGAAGGAGCGGACCTATGTAACGGGTAGCCCGATGGCAGAAGTTTTGCGCAACAACCTTGCCGAGATCGAGGCAAGCGACATCCACAAGCGTTTGGGACTGAAAAAAGGGAAGTACATCCTGCTCTCCGCCCACCGCGAGGAGAACATTGACACCGAAAAGAACTTTGTCAGCCTGTTCACGGCGATTAACAAGATGGCGGAGAAGTACGACCTTCCCATCCTCTATTCCTGCCATCCGCGCAGCCGCAAGCGCCTCGAAGCGAGCGGTTTCCAACTTGACAAACGCGTGATCCAACATGAACCTTTGGGGTTCCACGACTACAACTGCCTGCAAATGAACGCTTTTTGCGTGGTGTCCGACAGCGGAACGCTCCCCGAGGAGAGCAGTTTCTTCACGAGCATCGGCAAACCGTTCCCGGCGGTCTGTATCCGCACGTCCACCGAGCGCCCCGAAGCGCTGGACAAGGCTTGTTTCATCCTCTCCGGCATTGACGAGAGGGGTTTGATCCAATCGGTGGATACCGCCGTGGAGATGAACCGCAACGGCGACTACGGCATCCCCGTGCCGGACTATATCGAGGAGAACGTATCCTCGAAGGTAGTCAAGATCATCCAGTCCTACGTGGGCGTTGTCAATAAGATGGTTTGGAGAAAAGAAAACTGACTTCACGGGTAGATCAAAATGAAAATCAGCGAGAAGGAAAAACAGTCGGTCGTGGAGAAGTTGACCGCGTTTATCGATCAGGAAGGGAAAGCCACACGCGCCCGGATCTTGGATGGGACAGCAAAACTTTACGGCCTTTCCGAAAAGGAACTGGCAAATAAAAGTCCAAACTCGAAAAATGGTCTCATTCGCAGTTACATCGGAACGGCGCTCAATGATCTGGTCGCGTCCGGCGACGTTGCCAAGCAAAACGACGAATATTTTCTGACCAAAGAAAAATTGATTGTTGTGGGAACGCAACAATATAAAAAAGAGATCCTTCGTTTACTCGGACGAAATCCGATGAAAAAGAAGGACTTGTATTCCGCGTTGCAAAATCACTTCGGAACGGTTCAAACAAAGTCGTTGAAGGATGATAACGAACTGAAAGGGATCGCCGGACAACTGTTGACCCAAATGCTCTCCGAACAGAAAGTGAAACTGGAAGGGGATCTGTATTCTCTCCCGAAAGAAGCCGATTCGGTCGCGGTCTGGAAGGAGTTCCGACCAGAGGCGGAATTTCAAAAGGCGTTCTTTGAGCGGATCCACCTCAAAGGCGGCGCATTCTTTGAACGTTATTGCGCCAACCTATTGGAAAAGTATTATCAAATGACGGGACGCGCGGTTTCTTCCTGCGAGGTGACCGGCGGGAGTATGGACGGCGGCGTTGATATTGAAATGGTGACCGTTGACGATCTCGGCTTTGTGGAACATCTGATGATCCAGACAAAATGCAGGGAAAACACGCAAACCACCGAAAAAGAGATCCGCGAGTTCTGGGGTGCGGTCAACGTCAAAAACGGATCGCGCGGCATCTTTCTGACGTCCGGTTCGTTTCATCCGTCTGCCGAAAAACTGCTCAAATCGATCCCGAACTGTGTCGGCATTGACCGTGAACGGCTCTATCGGTTGGTTTTACTGACCGCATACGGGATCGTGAAAAGCGCGAGCGGCTGTTCTTTTGACGAACTGATCTTCAATTCCTGATCGGACCGTCGAGAGGTGCGGCCATTCCGTGCAACAAAAAATATGGAGAAAAGATCAATGAAAATCCTTGTCACAGGCGCTCGCGGCATGGTCGGGACCGCTTTGGTCAACAACCTGAAAAACATCCGCGACGGCAAAAACAAGACTCGCCCGAACCTCTGTATTGAAGATATTTTTGAATACGACCTCGGCGACGAAAAGATGCTGGACGCGTATTGCTCAAAGTGCGATTTCGTCTTCAACCTTGCCGGGGTGAACCGTCCCGAAAATCCCGAGGATTTCATGAAAGGGAATTTCGGCTTCGCTTCCACGCTTCTGGAAACGCTGAAAAAGCACGGCAACAAAGCCCCCATCATGCTCTCGTCGTCCATTCAGGCGACGCTCGCCGGTCGGTTCGGCAATTCCGAGTACGGCAGGAGCAAAAAGGCGGGCGAGGATCTGTTTTTCGACTATGGGAAGGAGAACGGCGTGAAGGTCGCTGTCTACCGTTTCCCGAACCTGATGGGGCATAGCCGCCCGAAGTACAACAGCGCGGTTTCCACCTTCTGTTGGGCGGTCGCCAACGACGAGCCCTTCACGGTGAACGACCGCTCCACCGAGTTGGAACTCCTCTACATCGACGACCTTGTGGAAGGGATGTTCGACCTGCTGGAAGGGAAGGAATGCCATTGCGAGTTCGACGGCGTGGAGACCGTCCCGCAGGCGGACGGCAGGTTCTGTTTCGTCCCGGTCACGCACAAGGTCACGCTTGGAGAGATCGTCGACCTGTTGCAGGAATTCAAGGCGCAGCCGGCAACTTTGATGATCCCGAAAATGCCGGACGGCAGTTTTGCGAAGAAACTGTTTTCGCTCTATCTTTCCTATCTGCCGAAAGAGAAGTTCAAGTATGTCCTGAAAATGAACGTAGACGACCGCGGAAGTTTCACCGAACTGGTCCACACGCTCGATTGCGGGCAGGTGTCCATCAACATTTCCAAGCCGGGCATTACGAAGGGTAACCATTGGCACAACTCCAAATGGGAGCAGTTCATCGTTGTCAGCGGACACGGGCTGATCCAGGAGCGGAACATCAACACCGGCGAGTTCGTGGAGTTTGAGGTGAGCGGTGACAAGATCGAGGCGGTTTATATGATCCCCGGTTGGACGCATAACATCATCAACCTATCCGAAACCGAAAACCTCGTGACCGTGATGACCTGTAACGAGATTTTCAACAAGGATCGACCGGATACGTTTTTTGAGGTTGTAAAAGAATAAAATCGGTGAAAAGTTTCAGCAGAAAGGAGTCCTTTTTCCGATGACGACCGAACAAGTTTTGTTCCATCTGTTACAATATGAAATCTGCGGCACGTCGTTGCCGGAGGGGGACTTTTCCTTTGACCCTGTCGCGCTTTACCGACTCGCCAAGCACCATGACATGGCGCATTTAGCGGCGGATGCGCTCTCCAAGAACCATCTGTTGTCGGAGGACGAAAAAATTCGTGCGGCATTTGAAAACGCACACATGATGGCCGTTTACCGCGAGATCCAACTGACAACGACCACCAAGCGCATTTGCGAGGCGCTACAACATGGTCGTATCCCGTTTGTGCCGCTCAAAGGCGCGGTTATCCGTTCGTTTTACCCGGAGCCGTGGATGCGGACCAGTTGCGATATTGACATTCTGATCCACGAGGACGATCTTGAAAAGGCGTCACAGGAATTGACCGACGTCGGGTTTACGACCGATGGAGTACGGAACTACCACGATCAATCTTTCTTCTACGGTGGTGTACATCTGGAACTCCATTTCAATATTCAGGAGAACATGGAGCAGATCGACGGCTTGCTTTCCGACGTGTGGAAACACATCGAAAAAATCGATGATATGGAGTACCGTGAAACGCCGGAGTTTTACCTGTTCCACCATATTGCCCACATGAGTTACCATTTTGTTGCGGGCGGTTGCGGGATCAAGCCGTTTCTGGATCTTTGGATCCTGCGGAAAAACGGGTATTGTGTGGACGAGAAGATCCTGCCGTTGTTACGCAAATGCGATTTGATTTCCTTCTATCTTGCTGTGAATGACCTGACAGACGTCTGGCTGGAAGGGAAGGAACACACCGACTTGACGCGGCAGATGGAATCCTATATCCTTTCCGGCGGTGTTTACGGAAACTCGGAAAACAGCAACGCGGCGGGGGCTGTGCGGAAAAAAGGAAAATTCCGCTATCTTTGGAGCATGGCTTTTCCGCCTTTTCGGACGATGCGGGTGCTGTACCCCAGTCTGCGCAAGCACAAAATTTTATTGCTGTTCTGCTACATTCATCGGTTCTTCTCCAAACTGTTCGGAAAGAATCGCAAACGAGTGCGCTCGCGTTGGAAAGCCACAATGAACCAGGATCCGAACAAGATCCGTTCCACGGAAGAACTTTTGCGTGCTGTGGGATTGAAATAGAAAAAACAAATGAAATCCGAAACCGTCCGAACGTATGCCGCAGTCGATACCTGGGCACAATAATCACCACCGAATGATGGAGGTGAGGTTTCGTGAAACTGGCGCTTGTTTTTCTGCTCGGGCTGTGGTTGGGCGGTATGTTTGGCGTGTTTACCATGTGTTTGTTTCAGGTTCACAAGTCGGATTGATCCTTTCCGGACGCGGCCGCCGCGCGGATAGCCCCGACTTTCCGAATTTTCCTCTTTCTAACGCTTTTTCTAAAATCATTGGAAAAATCCATTAGAATTGGCGGGATTTGCAAAAACGTGGGGAAGCGGTTCGAATGTGAAAACGGCTGGAAACGGCTCAACCGTGCGGGTTTTCGCCGTCTTTCAGCGTCCCCGAAAATCCGGTAAAATCGGAATGCCCTATAAAACTTGAAAGACAAAAAATGGTTTTGATCTTGGCAAAAAAGGAATATAAACAAGAGTTAAAAAATTTGGCAAATGAATGCGATGTTCTCATCAATGTTTGTACGCAAAATGCATTTACAGATGTTGCATTAAAAAAACTAATTATCTGCATTGCTCAATAATTTTATATTGAATGCATAGTTTTGGCTGGAGAAAACAAGATTTTAGAACAGTACATAATTATATTAAAAAGCTGTGGGTAAATTTGTTTTATTCATTTTTTGTCTAAGATGTTTTGACGATTGGCGCTGTTAAAGTGGTTTTTACTTAGGTTACATAAGAAATGAGCCTGGTATATTTCCAAGCTCATTCGTCAATAATTCAATAATTAATCTGTCTAAACTTTGAAGTCAATTTACGTTGCAATTGATTTCTTCCGGTGGGCGAAAAGTCGGCACGATCTCATGCAGAGCGAGCTTAATGGGGGTCGAGTCGACTTTTTGTTCGCTTTCTTTGAGCACTCGGGATAAAATGTTTAACTTTTTCTGGATTTCCATGCGGGGAAGAGAGGTGTCCTGCTCAACAAAAATCATGTTGTCTTCGGTTTTACTCAAAGTTTCATCTTTGATCAGAAGCTCCTCGTAGAGCTTTTCACCCGGTCGCAATCCAATCTCCTCGATTTGAATATCTATATTGGGGGTCAGTCCCGCAAGGCGGATCATGTTGATGGCAAGATCATAAATGAGGATCGGTTTTCCCATGTCAAGGACATAGAGTTCCCCGCCTTTTGCCATGGCACCGGTTCGGATCACCAGTTGGCTGGCTTCCGGTATTGTCATAAAGTAGCGAACGATTCGCTTGTCGGTAATGGTGACGGGTCCTCCGGCTTCAATTTGGCTTCGAAAAAGCGGGATAACAGATCCATTGGAACCCAATACATTACCAAATCGAACGGCCGAGAAGATGGTGGAGCTATCAGTGCGGCTTTGTATGATCATTTCGCAAAGCCGTTTGGAAGCTCCCATCACGTTGGTCGGGTTGACTGCTTTATCGGTGGAAATTAAAATGAATTTTTGAACGCCGTATTTTTCTGACATATCTGCGGCGTTAACCGTTCCGAATATATTGTTTTTAATTGCTTCGCAAGCGTTGTTTTCCATCATGGGGACATGCTTGTGCGCGGCAGCATGGAATACGATTTCTGGGCGATATTCTTGGAATATTGCATCCAGACGGGCTCTGTCGCGAACCGAGGCAATCACCACTTTCAAATCAAGGGCGCTTTTATAGTTTCGAATAAGCTCCTGTTGAATTTCATAGGCATTGTTTTCGTAAATATCCAAAATGATCAGTTGTTTCGGAGAGCACTTTGCAATCTGTCTGCAAAGCTCACTGCCGATACTTCCCCCGCCGCCCGTGACCAAAACGACTTTATCACGGTAAAACGCATAGGTATCGCTGTTGTTGATTTCAATCGGCTTGCGAAATAACAAATCCTCGATTTGAATTTCGCGCAAAGCGCGCTTGATGTTTTCGCCTTCGTTTCTGCCGATGTTTTTGATCGGAATATCGTAAAGCTTGATCTTGCAGGAGGTTTTACTGTAAAGATGGTAAAGATTGGCGGTTTTTTCCTTGTCCAGATCGGTCAAGGCAATAAATATTTCACTAATCCCGTTTTTTTGGATGACATCTAAAATGTTTCCATCCTCATAGTATACCTTTAATCCCGCGATCCGATTTCCGACTTTTGCATGATCTCGGTCAATAAAGAACAACGGCTTGTAAATGGAGGACTTATGATATAACAATTCTTCTGCCAACAGAACGCCCGTTTGTCCTGCTCCTACAATAGCGACCGATATTTTGTTTCCGACGGAATCCACATCATTGATCTGTGTGAGATGTTTGTAGAGAATGCGATAGCAAAAACGAGAAGTAAGTGCAAGAAGCGCATTTAAAGCCGCAACGGTAACGAAAAACCAAATTCCGCGATATTGCCCTGCAATTTTGCTGATCAGCATGGCAAAAACGCCGCCGAACGCGTCCGCCACAATTATCATCAAATTATAACGGGTGCTGGTATAGCGCCAAATGTTAAAATAGATCCCGAACCCGATGCGAAAAGCGAGAACGGACGCAATCAGAATGGCGGAGTTGATGATATAATTGTTTGGTTGGTACAGAAGCGTTTGATCGATCAAACGAGTAGCGGTGTAATATAGCGCGGCAATTACCGAAAAACATAAAAAGTCAAAAGCAAACAGGATCAATTTTCTTCTATAACGCAACCGAATTATTTTTAACATAACATTCCTTCTCTTAAATTGGTATTGCCGAGTCAAACAGACACGAAATGATATTTCTATAAAACCGTACTACTATTATACTGTAATCATAATATTTTGTCAAGTGGTTTTCCCCGATTTGTAGTTTTTGTCAAAAAAGCAGGCAATACGGAGAATATGATCGATAAATACTTTTTTATGTCCGCGCAAAGCGTACGGAATAAAAACCGAAACAAGAAAAGGCAGACTCTCTCAAAGGGGCTGCCTTTTCTTTGCTTTCGGGTTCACGGATCCTGCGCGCGTTCGGTTGGAATTTCCGCAAACGTTTTCTCGACAACGGGCGGTTGTTTGTCCTTGCGGAACACGACCAGTTTCCCGATCAGGTAGTTGATCGCCGTCACGAGGATGATCGAGATCACCATGGTCAGAATGTCGGCGGTGAAGTCCACGCCAACGAAGCGGAACGCTTTGTAGTGGAAGTGGTTGAGTGTGATCGGGAGAAGCACCGCCAGCCCGAGTTCGAGAAAATAGGTTCCGATGCGGGAGACCACAAACGTACCGAGCTGTAAAAACGTATGTTTGACGCCCCATCTCCGATCGCGAAACACCAGAATTTTATTTGGCAGAAAGGCGAAAAGGACGCCTCCGACCCATCCCGCCGTTTGCGCCGCGGATCGGAGCGCGGAGCTTGCTCCCACCATGGCGGGGTCGGTGGAATTGAGATCGATGCCCTGCATGGAAGCGAAGGTGTAGAGGATCAGCGAACGGATGCCGTAGGAGACAAACGTGGTTGCGAGTCCTACCCACGAATAGACGAGAAATTCCCAAAGGTTTTTCCAAAAATTCTTTTGCTTCTGTGTCATGACTGTTCAATGCGGTAGGTGGTACCGTCTTTGGTGTCGATCAGGGTCACACCGCGCGCGGCGAGCTCGTTTCGGATGCGGTCGGCTTCGGCATAATTCTTCGCGGCTTTCGCGGCGCGGCGCGCGGCGATTTGCTCCTCGATTTCGCGGGCAAGATCGCTGTCGGGTGCGGATGTCGGAACGGTCTGTTCCGATCGAAGCGCTTTCGCGCCTTCGATCAGGTCCAGTTGCAGCACGACGTCGAATTCACGCAGGAGCGCGAGCTTGGTAGCGTCGTTGGCGGGCGCTTTGAGTACGTCATAAACCGCGGTGACGGCGAGCGATGTGTTCAGATCGTTGTCGAGCGCCTTGACAAAGTTTGCTTTTTGCGCCTCGAATACCGTTTGGTCGATCTCTCCGTCATCTTTCAACTGCGCGATTTTTGCGAGCAGTTTGGCATACGCGGTTTTGGCGTTGTCGAGGTTTTCGTAGGAGAACACGAGCGATTTGCGGTAATGCGATTGCAGGCAGAAGAAGCGATAGACCATGGGGTCGTATCCTTTTTCTTCGAGCAGGGAGAGCGTGAGAAATTCGCCGCTCGATTTGCTCATTTTGCCGGTTGCGGTGTTCAGGTGGAGCACATGGAACCAATAATTGCACCATTTATGCCCGAGATACGCCTCGGATTGGGCGATTTCGTTGGTATGGTGGGGGAAGGCGTTGTCAATGCCGCCGCAGTGAATGTCCAACTTCCCGCCGAGATACTTCATGCTGATACAGGAACATTCAATGTGCCACCCCGGGTAACCGACGCCCCAAGGACTGTCCCATTTGAGTTCCTGGTCGTCGAATTTGGACTTGGTAAACCAGAGAACGAAATCCGCTTTGTTGCGCTTGTTGCCGTCTTCTTCCACGCCTTCGCGGACGCCAACGGCGAGATCTTCTTCCTCGAAATTGTGGAACACATAGTACTGTTTGAGTTTGGACGTGTCGAAATATACGTTTCCACCCGAGAGGTAGGCATAGCCTTTTTCGATCAAAGAAGAAATGACCTTGATAAAATCGTCGATGCAGCCCGTTGCGGGTTGGACGACCTCGGGACGTCGGATGTTGAGTTTGCGGCAGTCGTCAAAGAAACGATCGGTATAGAATTTTGCGATCTCCATGACCGACTTATGTTCGCGGCGCGCGCCTTTGAGCATTTTGTCCTCGCCCGTGTCGGCGTCCGAGGAAAGGTGTCCCACGTCGGTAATGTTCATCACGCGGGTCACGTCGTAGCCGATGTAGCGGAGATAGCGGTCGAGGATGTCCTCCATCATGTAGGTCCGGAGATTGCCGATGTGGGCATAATGATAAACGGTGGGGCCGCAGGTATACATACCGACTTTGCCCGCCTCGTTCGGAACGAATTCCTCTTTGGTATGGGTCAGCGAATTATATAGTTGCATGACTGTATTATCCTTTTCTGCGTCAGGATTTTTTGGATCCCGGTCGTTTTTTTGCAACGGAAAAACCGAACGCGCCCAAGCGCCGACCGAGTTCATAGTAGTCGCCGTGCGCGTAGGCGACGAGGTCGGCGCGTTCCATGCGGAGCTTGCCTTCGCCGTCGAGCAAACGTTCGTCCGCGTCCACGGCAACGATGTCGGCAAGGAACATATCATGAGAGCCGAGCGGGATGACGTCGGTCACGCGGCATTCCAAAGCGACGGGGCACTCCGCAATGAGCGGCGCGGAAATCACGCTCGCGGGTTCGGGGGTTAGGTGACACCGCTCGAATTTGTTTACCTTTGCGCCCGTATGGATGCCGCACCAATCGGCGGCGCGAACCAATTTTTTCGGTGTGAGGTGGATTGCAAACTCGCGCGATGCACGGATCATTTCGTGGGAATGGCGGGAGGGGCGAACCGAAATGTAGGTTTTGGGCGGTTGGCTGTTCACGATCCCCGTCCACGCAACGGTGATAATGTTGATCTCGTCCCCGCGGGAACAGGTCACCATTGCGGGCGGAACGGGGGCAAGCAATGTGCTTCCTTTCCAATGTACCTTTGCCAAAGCCGCCGCCTCCTTGAAATGCAAATACACAATTATTATACCACTTTCTTTCGGATTTGTCAATAAAAAAGCAAAAACAGACGGGCAAATGTGTGTTCGGCTTCCGACCTTCTTGACATTTTCCCCGACTTGTGGTATAATGTGTTTCAAGAAAATCCGTCAATACACGGAAGAAGAAAAAATCGAAAGGATCCCTTTCAACATGAGTAAAGCGACTTTGGTGGTTCTCGCGGCGGGGCTCGGCAGCCGTTTCGGCGGAAACAAACAGGTTTCCAACGTCGGACCGCGCGGCGAATTTTTGATGGAATATTCGGTCTATGACGCCGTTTCGGCGGGATTTGACCATATTGTGTTCATTCTCAAACAGGACATGGTGGAAACGGTACGTGCACGCTTTGACGGTCGGTACGGCAAGGTGAGGTTTGATTATGCCGTGCAGGACGAAACCACGATCCCCGCTTTCTATCAAGTCCCCGCCGACCGCGTCAAGCCGCTCGGAACGGTTCACGCGGTCCTCGCGGCGGCAAAGTATCTCGATTCTCCGTTTGCCACGATCAACGCCGATGATTATTACGGCAAGGACGCCTATCGCATTCTCATTCCGTTGCTCGACGGATTGAAGGGCGCGGGCGACGCGGTCATGGTGCCTTACGTGCTCGGAAACACGATGAGCAAAAACGGCGGTGTGACGCGCGGCGTATGCCGGATCCGCGGCGGTTTGCTCGAAAAGGTGAACGAGACCAAAAACATTCAATACGCCGCCGACGGTTCCATTACGTCGGATGCGGGGGCGCTCTCGCCGGACGAGGTAGTTTCCATGAACGTTTGGGGCTTTCATCCCGCGTTCGTTCCCGTGATGCAGACCTATTTCGAGGACTTTTTGCGCTCGCTCGCGCCCGATGAACTGAAAGCCGAATGCTTGCTTCCCATCATGGTTGACGACTTGCTTCACGCGGGGAAACTGACCGTTCGCGCCGAGGCGTCCCCCGACCGTTGGTTTGGGATTACTTATCGGGAAGATCGCGAAAGCGTCATAGAAGAACTTGCACAATTGCACAAATCCGGGGCATATTCGGAGCCTCTTGTTTGTTGACGATTTACAAATTTTCAAAAAAGAGTTGACAAGCCGAGAAAGAGCTGTTATAATAATTGTAAATAAGAATAAAGGGCAAAACAGTCGCAAGGCTGTGACGCAAAGCCATAGGGTCCCGAAAGAGACAGCCGGTTGCAAACAAGATGTTGCAATCGGCTGTTTTTTTGTTACCGGAAAGGAAGGAGGTGTGCCGCATGAAGGGATTGGTCAAGCTGTTCAAAAGAGTGCCGAAAGCGAAGGTCACGAAGCTGGCGTATGCGTTTGTCGGCATGATCGTGAGCGGAGCTATTCTGATCGCGGCAACAACTTCCATGGCATGGTACTCCAATAACCGGAGGACCAACTCCAACGATATGGCGATCCGTTCAAACGTCGATGACGCGGAGGTCGATTACGTCGTTTACCTCAAAGGGGAGGACGAAACCGTCAACAGTAGCCAGCGGATCAGCGACGAAGTAAAGTTCCGCACCTATGATACCATATTTCTCGCGCGGAATAAAGATAACCCCGTGATTGTGCGTATTACGCTGACAAGTCCGCGTTTGCAGGCGTTGGAAAGCGGAACGATGACGCTGGTTCTCGACCGCGCTCATATCATGGACGGGTTAACCGAACTCAACCTTGAAAAAACTTCCAGTTATTTTTCCAGCCTGATGCTTTTTGCGGCGGCGGTGGAGAATCCGACCACATACAGCGGCTATGCGGACAATGACGCGCTTTACAGCGGCGTTATCGGCACCTACTTCAACGATACGACGAATACGCCGATCTTCAAAGACACGGTGAACACATATTCCTTTGTGAGCGGTAACACCAAAATCAATACGCTGGAAATTCCGGTGAATTATACCGCGGGAGATTGGAATGATGAGGATGAGTTGAACATCTATTTGATGATCAACTATGACAAGTCGCGCGTGGTGTCGGACGGTTTTGCTGCCGCGGATATGACGGCAGGACTTCTGATGACCGAAAAAATACTTGCGAACGACCTTTCGCGCATCACTTTGACATCCAGCAGGGATTGACGAATTGCCGCCGGAGAAGACGAGCGAATACAAACGGACGATCCCGTGCTTCACTTTATTCCATAAAAAAGGAGGGCAGGAAAATTGAAAAAGACCTATCAGCAATTGTTGGCAATAAGCGCGCTGTTGCTTGCCCTCACCGTGATGATTGCAACGGCATTATCCTCGTTGGCATGGCTGTCGGATAAACGCTCGCAGGCTCCCAACCTGACTTCCAGCGTGCAGGGATCCTATTTTGAGAGCGGGGACGGGCTTCCCGAGACGAGGGACGAAGAAGGCAACATCATTCACAGTCCGTTTGAGATCAAATATCCGATGCAGCTTTATTATTTCGCGTGGCTGCAGGCGCTCGGCGTGTTCAACCACGAAGAGGAAGATAACGCGGGAACGCTCCAACAGTATTATTTCCGCTTGAGTGACGATCTGGATATGACGGGTATCGAGCTCCCGCCCATCGGAACGCAAACCTTCCCGTTCGTCGGCAATTTTGACGGGGAAAACCATAAAATCAGCAATCTCACGGTAACCAACAAAAACAGCGACTTCTATGGTAGACCGACGTATGACAGTTCCATTGAAACCGAAGTGGCGAACGGTGCGCAGATCATCGGCTTTTTCGGCGTCATCGGAACCACGGGGACGCAGGTGGACGACACGGTGAACGGAGAAGGAACCGTTACCGCCAAAGGGTCGGTTACCATCGGAAGAACTACCTATACCTATTCCTCCACGGTCAACGAGGTCAAAAACTTCCTGCTGGATACCGTCACCGTAAAAACCGAAACTCCCGCGAGTAACAAAACCCTGATCGGGATTGCCGCGGGATATGTCAACGGGAAAATGTCGGGCGTCGGCGTTTATAACGGGTCTATCGAGGTCGCAAGCGGGTTGTCGCCTCTCGATTCCGATAATATCACCGATAAAATTTCCTGCTATTCGCTCGTTGGGTACAGCAAAGTCGCCGTGGACGCCTACGTTGCCAAAGAGGGACCAACGGGGAATGAATGGGGCGGCTCCGTTGGCATGACCGACGCGCATACGAGGTTGACAGCAGCGTATAGTTCGTCAACAACCCCATCCTATGTTTATCGTAAATACCGCAATCTGTTTTATGATATCAATTGAAACCAAGTCGGAGATCCGGTTCAAACAAATTCATCTCCAACAACAGTTTTTCATTATAAGGATTACGACTCCTCCGGCGGATCCTATCTGTTTACCAATTACAAAGGAACAGGAACAACAAAAACAAGTGTTTATTATTTAAATGCAGGCGTGCATTTAGTCGATACCAAATATTACTTTGCAGATACCACCGGCTATACCTTTTCCGACGCGGGCGCGACCTACTATCTGCAAGGGACCACGGAGGGAAATATCACCCATTCCACGGAATCGGGAACCGTATGGCTCCAAAACGGAAACACCTATTATATCGAAACGGTTTCCGGGCAGGCAACTTCTTCCACTAAGTATTATCTCGGCGCGGACGCCTACGGCCGCGTGACCTGCACCACCACGTCTACCAACTGGACTTTGAACGGGAGCAGTCTCTATACGGGGAGCCAATATCTCGTTCACGTCAACGGAGCGAACGGCGGTTGGGGACTCACGGATAATCGTGCAATCATCCAGATCAGCAACGGAACCAATTACCTCGGCTCCTCGGGAACCTCCGCGGTAACGGCGGGGAACGCCGCCGAGTGGCTCAACACGAACGGCTATCTGCATACGGTCGTCAATAACACGCATTATTATCTGAACCGGAGCGACACCACCGTTTCCATCACCACCACGCCGTCCACGCAATGGTCGGTTTCCTCCTCCGGGATCACCGACGGCAGCTATTCTCTGGTTTGCGATGGCGGCACGTGGAAAGCGGAAAAAACCGGAATTTATATTACGGACGGAACCAACTATCTTTCCATTGTGAACAACAACGCGATCGGCAACAGGACGTCCACATCGAATGCCACCGTCTGGATGCTGGCCGCAAACGGAACCGGATACCGGATTTATGCAACTGTGGGGAACACCACCTATTATCTCCGCAACAATGGCGGAACTTTGACGCTTTACAGTGGCAACACCGAAAACAACCGCACCACGTGGACGATGGATAGTAACACGCTTTCCAGCGGCAATTATTACCTCGGCTATAACGGCGGTTGGACGTTGCAGCAAGATTCGGGTGAATTCTACCTCTATGACGGGACCCGCTATCTTTACTATAACAACAGCAGTACGCCGGCGGCAACGAACACCCGGGCGTCCGCAACCACGTGGATCCAGAATGGAAATTATTTTTCGCCCGCTTCTCGAACAACTTACTACTTGAATAACACGAGATCGGGAAATTGGAACTACACCTACACGCCCAACATTTCCAACTCTACCGACTATCGTTATCAATTAGACAATTCCAACCGACTATATTTTTCTGGGAATAATTTCTGGAGTACAACCTCATATTATCTCTATTACAGTTCCGGCTGGAAAACGACAACGACCGCCGGAAGCGCTTCCACGTTCCAAAAGATTTCGGCATTTGAAGCACCTGTTCTGCAATTTGTTTCCGCAGGAACGCCTTTGAGCAACGAAGATCAAAGTTTTGCGGGAATCGCGCGGACTTCTGCCGCCGCAAAGTATTATACTTCGGAAACGCTTCCGGATTACGTGGATTATACGCAAGGATACGCCACCTATCTTCCTCTGAATACCGACCCGGAGGACAGCACCTTGGCGCGCAACTCCAACACGGGTTATATCGTTGGCGGTTCTTACGATCCGACTACCACGAGCACGTATCCTGACCGTGCCGGCGACATTCGTATTTCTTATTATTCGATCTCCGGTAACATTAACAATTCCTATTCGGACGGTGTGCTGAAGACCGACGAAATTTACACGATCAACGGGACTGGGGAACATCCCATCGCGAACATCGGAACGGAAAAATTCAAAAAATATTCTGCGTCGTCTTCCGATTTTCTCTCGATTTTGGCGAAGGATAACACCTATGTATACGGTATGCACTTCATGAACGCGCAGATCAGCAAAAATCAGTTGATCAAAGCCTCCAAGGTCACGATCAACGGCGATTCCTATACGAATTATGAGATGCCTGCCGCTTCCATCGACTTCAACTTGGCACATAAGGGCTATATCAACTTCTTCGCAGGAACCTACTTTACGGGCAACAACAGTTTCTTCTCGCTCCACCGCATTTTCCGGGATAACTCCCACAACATCACCGATATTAAAGAGATCGAGGAGATTTGGGGCGTTGACGGCGACGAAAACCTGTTCTATGCCTACGTCTATTCGGGCGAAACGGGCGAAACCATCGCGCTTTCGGATGGCAGCCGGACTTTTGATAACATTTCGGCGCTTTTGGAGTATGATTCTCGCTATACCTGCCTGTTCGAAACCGAGTGGATCAAGACCAATGCGCTGAAACAGAATTATATTTACTACTTTGAGATCCCCGCGGATTCCGGCGAGTACGCGCTCGGCTCGGTTGACGGCGGTACCGGCGCTTACCTGCTTTACCTCGATATTTCCGCGAACAGCGGCGATGTGGATCGCTCGGTCATGGATTATCTCAAAGGCGTGGATTTTGTAACCTCGAACGATCCGGAAACTGCGGAAGCATTGCTCACCGCCATTGCCGATAACAACCCAACCGCGGCGTTCGCTCTGAAAGACGCGTTTTCCGGCAACGTGAGCAAGGTCACCTTTACCCGCACGGAAGCGGGGGACACCATCACCATTACCGTTACCGGAAATGCTGACCCCTCGGATTATATGCGAAAGTATTATATCCCGCTGGACGATAAAACAATCGAGATCAATTTCGTCGCGTCTTCGTAGTCGCATTTTCCCGTCAACGGCGGCAATCGACGTTTATGCAACGCTTTTGAAGGATATTTCGCAGCCGTATGTCGCAACCGTTTGGGTCAAGAACAGCGACGAAACGAACACCGAGCAAAAGAACATTACCACAACCATCAGTGCCGTGACCGTCAACACGTCCAATGCTTTGACAACAAAGGATGTAACGGTGAAATTCACAATCGCGGCAACCCCCGGCGGCTGACCTGCCGTCAACCGAAAAATCCCCGCCCGAGTTTCGGGCGGGGAACCGATTGAAATAATCGGGAAAAAACTTGACAAATCGAATGTTTTGCTTTACATAAGAGCACGAGAGAACACCGATGACGGTTGCTTCGCCTGTAAGTGGTTAAAGATAACCGCCTTATCTTGGTAGGAGCAGGCGCTTATCTTTCTTTGCCATAAAAGCAAGCGATGATTGCAAGCACCAATGTTGCGATTTGAACCAAATCATTCCATGATATACCACGCGAGCATCACCCTTTCGAGAAAATCAAAGGGGGATTTGTGTCGAACCGGAGATGTTATAGCATTTTTGTCGACGTTTGTCAAGAAAAAATCAGGGAAAATACTTGACAATCGGACGAAAATATACTATAATAAATGAGGTTGGAAATGCAGATGTAGCTCAATGGCAGAGCGTCCGCTTCCCAAGCCGAAAACGCGGGTTCGATTCCCGTCATCTGCTCCAAAGCAAAAGGGTGCGGGAATATCCCGCACCCTTTTGCTTTGGAGCAGACGACGGGCGGATGAGAAACCGTCTTCACGGCGCGCAATACACTATGTAATTTTTTTCGATTTTTCAATGCGATGATATAAAAGGCGGTTAAGAGCCATGAAGAGAACAAGAATCATCATCATCAACATCCTCATTATGGTCGCGATTCTGGCTTTTGTTGCGGTTTATACCGTGTTTGAGAACAGCATTATCCGGAAAAGGCAAACCGAGCATTTCGAAAATACCACCGTCACGATTGAGCGCATCACCGAAAACTATCTGGAGGGCGAACAGCGTATTTGCGACGTCTGGGCACGGTATATCAACAGCAGAGCGATGTCCATGGAAGAAGCGACGGCGTTTATCCGTATTTCTCATGTACTGCCGAACGTCTCCGCGCATCTTATCTATCTTGACAGCAAGCAGGGTGTATCGACACGGCCTCAGCTGGGTACCACCGACAACTATACGGTATCTTATGATAAAATGGATTTTCTTGATGAGACGTCGTGGATATCGGAGCTCGGCGAGTCCATCAATATTTCTCGTGCCTACACAAATCCGATGAACGGCGAACAGTCGCTCGCTTTTTGCAACAAGATCATGCTATATGATGACGGTGCCGCAAAACAGGCTCTTTTGCTACGCGTGTTGCCCATATCCGAGCTGGAACAGAAGTGGATATTTCCACAGGAGGAATTTGAGAACGTCGAACTCACCCTAATCGATTCCGGCGGCGACTATATCATTAAAAGCAAAACATTCAAGAATTCAAACTTTTTTGAGTTTTATAAGTCGTATAATGCTTCGGATCCGGCTACTTCCGACAGGCTTCGCGCCGAAATAACGTCTTCCACGGGATCTGTTACGATCCTTAACTCCCGAGGAGAAAAAATGCTGCTTGCCTATACTCCGGTTGCGGAAACGGTCGAGTGGACCTTGTTGAGCCTCATTCCAGCGTCGGACCTGAACGCAAATACGGAGAACTGGCTTTTGATCGGAATCGTTTCCGCCGGACTGCTTGTATTGTTCATTATTGATTTGCTCTTCATTCAGCATTTCAACAAGAAACTGCGAATTGCGGCAATGGCGGCGGAATCCGCCAACAAAGCGAAAACCGATTTTCTTTCCACCATGTCCCACGATATTCGGACTCCGATGAACGCGATCCTCGGTTTGACGGCTATCGCGCAAAAGAATCTCGGCGATACCGATGCGATGGAAGAAAATCTTCGCAAAATCTGTCTTGCCGGCAATCATCTGCTGACGCTGATCAACGATATTCTGGATATCTCGAAGGTCGAAAGCGGGAAATTGAATTTTACCCCGGTAACGTTTTCCGTAGTAGAAACCGTTGAAAATCTCGTCAATCTGTCTCAACCGATGATCAAAGAAAAGAATATCGATTTCAATTTTCGCATCAATCGGATGGAAAAAGAATATCTGTATGCGGATCCACTGAGGCTGAATCAAATTTATATCAATATTCTTTCCAACGCCGTCAAATACACAGAGCCTGGCGGGAGCGTCAGCGTAGATATGCGGGAAGAGGAAAGCCCGATTCTCGGTTGCGTGAGCCTGACCTATCGGGTATCCGATACCGGAATCGGTATGAGTCCGGAGTTTATGGAAAGAATGTATCAGCCGTTTTCCCGCCAAACGGACAGCCGCGTGAACAGCATTCAGGGAACAGGACTCGGTCTTGCGATCACAAAACAAATGGTTGATTTGATGGGCGGAACAATCGACTGCCGGAGCGAGCAAGGCAAAGGAACAACGTTTACCGTCGTCATAGATATTCCCGTATCCGACAGACAAAGAGACGAAATGCGGCTCGATCCGATCGACGTTCTGGTCGTTGACGACGACGAGGTGCTTCTCCGAACGGCCGCGGATACGCTCGAATCCATGGGCGCAACGGCAGAATGCGCGAAGAGCGGCGCTGAGGCAATCGAAATGATTTCAAAACGCCATCAAGAAGGACGAAACTACGACGTTGTCATAGTCGACTGGAAGATGCCGGACATGGACGGGATCGAAACGGTTTGTCGGATTCGGTCGGATTTCGGGGAGAAAATTCCGATCCTGCTGATTTCCGCCTACGACAGATCGGAAATCGAAGATGCGGCAAAAAAGGCGGGAGCCAACGGCTTTGTCAGCAAGCCCCTTTTCCAATCCACGCTTTATGACAAAATCAATCAGCTTCTCGGAAAAGAAGTAAAATCCGTCGAACCGAAGGACGATTATTCGGATATGGAAGGGGTACACGTCCTTGTAGCGGAGGATTACGATATCAACTGGGAGGTCATACAGGCAACGCTCGGTATGTTCGGCATCACCGCGGAGCGCGCGGAAAACGGTCGCGTTTGCGTGGATATGATGAGGAAAGCCGAGGAAGGACGCTACACGCTGATCTTTATGGATGTGCAAATGCCGGAAATGAACGGACTGGACGCGACAAGAACGATCCGCAAAATGGAGAACCCGTGGGCAGCGTCGATCCCTATTATCGCGATGACGGCGGATGCGTTTTCCGAAAATGTGGCGGAATGTTTGAGCGCGGGTATGGACGGACATATTGCCAAGCCCGTGGATATCAAACTCGTAATAAAAGAAATTCGCAGAATAAAAGAAAGGAAAAGCAAAAATTGAAAAGAATCATAAGCATTATCCTGGCGGCGTTCATGATTCTCGGTTTAGCCGCCTGCAGTTCCGGAAATCGGAAGAAAAACAATGAAAGCTTTGTACCAAAATTGGACAAATCCACCGCCTGTAAAATCAACATAGCGGGTACTTACGATAATTTCGAAGCTCTTGAAGCGGAATTTGACCGCTTTAACGAGTATTATCCGAACGTTGAAATGAGCTACACGAAAATCGACGACTACAACAAATTGATCGGCACCGTTTTGAACGGGAACGACGCCCCGAACATTTTCTTTTCGTTCAGCTGGATGATCGGCAATTCTGCTTACGATGAGGCTTTCGCTCATATGGAAAACCTTGCCGACGCCGCTCTCGGCTTGGATCTGGACTGCATCCGTCCCGGCCTTCTCAACCGTGACTCACAGGACCGCGTGCTGACGGTTCCGATCTTCTCCACGTCCTACGGGATGCTGATCAATAACGATCTTTTTGAAAAAGAAGGGCTTAAGGTGCCAACGACCCTGCAAGAGCTCCTTGACGTTTGTGCTTCGTTTCGAGAAAAAGGATATGCGAGCCCAATGATGGGATACAGCGTAAAGGCGTCCAGCTGTCTGATGAACACCGTCGTTTATCCGATCTGTGCGGGAACGTTGGCAGAGCATCCGGAAATGGTCGTGCGCGCCAATCAAGGGGATCCCGAAGCGGGTGTTTATATGCGCTCGGCGCTCGAAACGCTCTCTCAACTAATCGACAAAGGATGCATCAATTTGGATAAATGCGATGAGATCGGCGATAATTATACCAAGGTCATCCTTCGTTTCTTCGAAGGAGACATTCCGATGATGATCTGCACAGGGGATACGGTATCGGGAACGAAGAAACGCGAAAGCCAGTCGGAAGCCTTTACTGCGAATCCGTTTACTTATACCTTCGCTCCGATACCGGTGACGGACAAGGGCGGATATTTTCTTGACAGTCCTTCCGTTCAGTTTTCGGTCAACAATTCCTGCGACGATCTGGATATGACGAATGAATTTATGCGGTTCCTCATTTCAAAAACGGAATTAAATCAAATGGCATCCGTAAAACGTTTGATCACGCCGTCGAAGGACCTTTCCTTCGATAAGGTATATGCTCCTATCGGCGGGGTTGCACCGGATCTTGTTATCTCGCCGACCGCGCTCGGAATTGAGGATACGCTTGCGGTTCAGATCAGGCTTGCTTCTTATCAGGTCGGAAGGGGAACTTTGACAATTGACGAAGCCGTGGAAAAATATGGAAGCTTTAAATGAGGAAAAAAACACTTTAAAAAACGTATTGAAATAATGTCGATGTTTGAACGAGTTGGAACACGATAAAGCGATTGGACGATTATTTGTATATAACGCTCGAAAAAACGATCCCGGGAAAGAGGTTGCCGAAAAGAATAATAAAATTGCAGAAGACAGATTGTGATTGACAGGAGACAGAATATGACGGAAAAGAAAATGAAATTCAGCATATCCGAAGAGAAAAGACAAATTCTGCTGGTCGAGGATGACATCATCAACCGAGAAATGTTGAAAGAAAGCATCGGCAACGCCTACGAACTTATCGTTGCAGAAACAGGCGAAGAAGCGTTGAGGATCGTGCGCGAACGGTTTGAAACGCTGAGCATCGTCCTTCTGGATCTGAATTTACCCGGCATTAAAGGAATCGAGGTTCTTCGTCGGATCAAGAGCGATCCGGCTTATGCCGGCTTGCCTGTCATCGTCATGACGTCGGATAGCGAAGCGGAAGTGGAATGTTTGACGCTCGGTGCCATCGATTTTATCCCAAAGCCATATCCGCCTTCAGAAGTGATCCTTGCCCGCATCCTGCGGACAGTGGAACTCTACGAGGACAAAAACACCATCCGCTGGACGGAGCGCGATCACTTGACGGGGCTCTACAACAAGGAGTTCTTTTATCACTACGCCGATCAGCTCGACCTGTATCATAAGGACGTTCCTACCGACGCGATCGTTGTGGACATCAACCATTTTCACACGGTCAACGACCGATACGGAAAGGCATATGGCGACAAGGTTCTGAAATGCATTGCCGGAAACGCACTGCGCTTGATCAACGAGGCAGGGGGCGTCGTGTGCCGTTGCGAGCCGGACATGTTTCTGTTCTACTGCCCTCACCGCTCCGATTACGAAGAGATGCTCAATCAGCTGTCGATTGTTCCGAAAGGCGGCGATTCGGGTGAGAACCATGTCAGGTTGAGAATGGGCGTTTATTCCGACGTCGACAAGACACTTTACGTCGATCGCAGATTTGACAGAGCGAAACTGGCGGCGGATTCCGTCAAAGGAAATCTCGCAAACCCCATCGGGTTTTACGATAATTCCATGCATGATGCAGAGGTGATGGAAGAGCAACTGATCGACGATTTCCCAACCGCGATCAAAGAAAAACAGTTCGTTGTGTTCTATCAGCCTAAATTCGACGTGCGGGGGGATACGCCGGTTTTGTGCAGCGCGGAAGCGCTCGCGCGTTGGAAACATCCGAAGCTCGGCATGGTAAGCCCCGGAGTATTTATCCCTCTGTTTGAAAAGAACGGGTTAATCCAAACCCTCGACCGCTGCGTTTGGTCGGAAGCGGCGGCACAGATTCGCGATTGGAAGGAGCGGTTCGGCGTTTCCGTTCCGATTTCGGTCAACGTTTCGCGCGTTGACCTTTACGATCCGAAGCTGATCGACAAGTTGCTTGACATGACCGAAAAAAACGGTTTGAAACCCGATGAATTGCTTTTGGAGATCACAGAGTCGGCATATACGGAAAACGCCGGAATGATCGTTGAAAATGTGAAACAACTCCGCAAACTCGGTTTCAAGATCGAAATGGACGATTTCGGCTCCGGATATTCGTCGCTCAGCATGCTGTCGGCTCTTCCCATCGACGCGCTGAAATTGGATATGCAATTTATCCGAAGCGCTTTCAGGGAACGTAAGGATACGAGACTTTTGGAAGCGATGATCAATCTTTCGCATTCATTTGACGTGCCTACGATCGCCGAGGGTGTGGAATCTGCCGAGCAGGTATCTGTGCTGAAAGCGATGGGATGCGATATCGTACAGGGTTACTATTTTTCGCGTCCGGTACCCGCAAATGAATTTGAGAAATTCGTTGCCGAAAAGAAGGAAATATCAGCCTGTTCTTGACGGAGGATTAGTATGCTTACCATTGAAAAACTAGCGGAATACGGCGCGGACGTCGAAAAGGGACTCTCGCGTTGCGCGAACAACGAGGCACTCTACCTTCGTCTCGTCGGATTATGCATAGGGGAACTGTCGTCCTGCGCGCTGGGAGACGCGCTGAAAAACCGAGACCTCGATAAAGCGTTCGAGATTGCTCACAAATTAAAAGGCGGAGTAAGCAATCTGGCGCTCACTCCGATCGCGATTCCGATCTGCGAACTTACCGAACGGCTTCGCAATCAATCGCCGGGGGACCATGAATCACTTTATAACGAGATCGTAAAGGAAAGGGCGGCTCTGTCCGCACTTCTGGCTTGACGTAAATTTTTTGTCGGTAACGTGAATACCGTGCTTGCGGTTCGCGTTATAATATAAAAAACGAAAGGAGAAAAGAAAAATGAGTCTTTTCAAAAAAGCACTTGCCGAATGTATCGGCACAGCCGTTCTGGTATTCGTCGCTTGCGGCGTTGCCGTCGTTTCGGGGGTCAACTGGGTAGCGACCTCGCTGGCATTCGGTCTTGTGATCGTTGCCATGGCGTATTCCATCGGGAACGTTTCGGGGTGCCATATCAATCCCGCCGTTTCGATCGCCATGTTCGTTCGCAAGAAAATGTCGCTCAATGAGTTCATTGCCTACGTTTGCGCGCAGGTCGTCGGTGCGTTCGTCGGTTCCGCGCTGCTCGGCGCATTCCTTCGCGACTTCTCGGCTCTCGGCGGGAACACCATTCAAGCCACGCTTGCAAAGGAAGTCACCCTCGGCGGCTTGAAGTTGGACGCATGGTCCTATGTCGCCGCATTCCTCGTGGAAGTGGTGCTGACCTTTATCTTTGTCATGGCGATCCTCGGTGTGACCGACTCCAAATTCCATGACGGCAAACACGCGGGCTTGGTCATCGGCGGCGCGCTTACGCTCGTCCACCTGATCGGTCTGGGCTTCACAGGGACTTCGGTCAACCCCGCCCGTTCACTGGCTCCCGCCGTTCTGCAAGCAATCGCAGGCGAGACTGCTTCGCTTGAACAGGTCTGGATCTGGATCCTCGCGCCTCTCTGTGGTGGCGTCCTTGCCGCAATCGTTTACGGCATTCTGACCGGCAACAACAAAGAGAAAACGGAATAACGAAAGTATCGGAAAAACAACCTTTCTTGCCCCTTATACAAGAAGCAAGAAAGGTTGTTTTTCATGATCGCTTGTTTTCGCAACAAAAAGAGATAACCGCCCACACCTCACAAGTTTAAGCGGTTATCTGCTTTAACACGGGGGAGAACCGTCAATCGGCTTCCTCTGTTTTTATTATACACACTTTGTGTATGTTTGTCAATCGTTTTTTGAAATTTTGCGGGGAAACCCGCTTTTTTGTTTTAGCTTACCTGCATACCGATTATCATTCCCACTCGATGGTGCCGGTGGGCTTCGGAGTCAGGTCGTAGAGCACGCGGTTCACGCCCTTGACCTCACTCGTGATGCGGGCGGTGATGTGTTGCAGGAGCGGGAAGGGGATGTCCTCGACCGTTGCCGTCATCGCGTCCTTGGTGTTGACCGCGCGGATGATGACAGGCCATTCGTAGGCGCGCACGTTTTCTTTCACACCCGTGGACTTGAAATCGGGGATCAACGTGAAATACTGCCAAACCTTGCCTTCCAGTCCGTTCTTTGCAAATTCTTCGCGCAAAATGGCGTCAGATTCGCGCACGGCTTCGAGACGATCTCTCGTGATCGCGCCGAGGCAACGGACGCCGAGTCCGGGACCCGGGAACGGCTGACGGTAAACCATGTTTTTGGGAAGTCCCAACGCTTCGCCGACCACGCGAACTTCGTCCTTGAAGAGAAATTTGAGCGGCTCGACCAACTCGAATTTCAGATCCTCGGGCAATCCCCCCACGTTGTGATGCGCCTTAACGGGACCGCTTTCGAGAATGTCGGGGTAGATCGTGCCCTGCGCGAGAAATTCGATGCCTTCGAGCTTGCGCGCCTCTTCCTCAAACACGCGGATGAACTCCGCACCGATCACCTTTCGCTTGCGTTCGGGCTCGGCGACGCCCGCCAGTTTGTCGAGAAAACGATCCACCGCGTCCACGTAAACGAGGTTGGCGTTCATTTCCTCGCGGAATACCTTGATGACCTGTTCGGGTTCTCCTTTGCGGAGCAGACCGTGGTTGACATGAACGCAGACGAGCTGTTTCCCGACCGCTTTGATGAGCAGAGCGGCGACGACCGAGGAATCCACACCGCCCGAAAGAGCGAGCAGGACCTTTTTGTTCCCGATCTGCGCGCGAAGGGCGGCAAGTTGTTCTTCAATGAATTTGTTTGCGAGCGCGGGTGTGGTGATGCGCTCCATGTTGGCGGGACGAACGTTGTTTGACATGGTTGTTTCTCCTTCTGTGTAGTATGATTTTCATTGCTAAAGCATATAGAAACCATATTTAAGTGGCTGTTTTTCGCTTTAAGGTTACAACAGATGATATAAGCATTTTTCGGATGGAATCACATTCGCTTTTCAAGGTTGCAAACGTTTTTCCGTTGATACTTTCCGTTTCAAATAGAAGCTCTAACCAATATTCACTCTCATTACATTCTTTCAGCGATATTTCAAATTTTGAGATAAAATCTTTTATTCCTTGTGCGTGTTGTGCCTCATGTATATTTGCACCAACAGAGGTGCCGCTTCTTAAAAGCTGGTCAACCAATGCACTTTCGATTTTTCTCTTTTTCATATCCCGACAGGTAAGGATAATATGCCTTGCAAAAGTTTTTGATAGGGTACGAAGTTGACTTTCCTCCATTTTATCATTTCTCCATTGGTGGAATATTCAAACTATGAACTATGAGTTATAAGTTATGAACTCGGTTGAATGGGAATGAAAGGCTTTGCCTTTCATTCCCATTCAACCGTCGCCGGAGGTTTGGAAGTAATGTCGTAGGTCACGCGGCTGATGTTCCGCACTTCGTTGGTGATGCGACTGCTTGCTTTTTCCAAAACTTCAAACGGGATGCGCGCCCAGTCGGCGGTCATAAAGTCGTCGGTCGTCACGGCGCGGAGCGCGATTGTGTAGCCGTAGGTACGCGCGTCGCCCATGACACCCACGCTGCGGGTGTCGGTGAGGACGGCGAAATACTGCGCGATCGAGCGGTCAAGTCCCGCGTCGGCGATCTCCTCGCGGAAGATCGCGTCGGCTTCGCGGAGCGTGTCGGCTTTTTCTTTGGTGATCTCTCCGATGATGCGGACGGCAAGCCCGGGACCGGGGAAGGGCTGACGGAACACAAGATCCTCGGGGATGCCGAGTTTCAGACCCGTGGCGCGCACTTCGTCCTTGAAGAGGTCGCGCAGAGGTTCTACAATGCCCTCGAAGTCGATGACGTCGGGAAGCCCGCCCACGTTGTGGTGGCTTTTGATGACCGAAGCGTCGCCCTTGCCGCTCTCGATCACGTCGGGATAGATCGTACCTTGCGCGAGAATGTCCATTTTACCGAGTTTTTTGCCCTCGTCCTCAAACACGCGGATGAACTCCTCGCCGATGATTTTGCGCTTGCGCTCGGGCTCGGTCACGCCCGCGAGTTTGGAGAGGAAACGCTCCTCGGCGTTCACGCGGACAAGGTTCATGTTGAAACGGCGGCGGAAGATGTCTTCCACCATGTCGCCCTCGTTTTTGCGGAGCAGACCGTGGTCAACGAACACGCAAACGAGGTTGTCCCCGATCGCTTTGTGCATCAGCACGGCGGCAACCGAGGAATCCACGCCGCCCGAAAGCGCGCAAAGCACACGCTTGCCCGCAAGTTCGCGGCGGTATTTCGCGATCGACTGCTCGATAAAATCTTCCATGTTCCAGTCGCCCGCACAGCGGCAGACGCCGAACAGGAAGTTGTGCAAAAGCTGTTTGCCGCAGGCGGTGTGCGTCACTTCGGGGTGAAACTGCACGCCGTAAAGGTTGCGGCTCTCGTCGCTCATGGCGGCGCAGGGGCATTTCGCGGTGGTCGCGATCGTGCGGAAGCCCTTCGGCGGAGTGCTGACGAAATCGTTATGGCTCATCCAGCAAACGCTCGTTTCGGAAACGTTTGCAAAGAGCGGCGACGCGGGATCGACTTTCACCTCGATCTTGCCGTATTCGCTCGAATTTTCGGCGCTCTTGATCTCGCCGCCCGCCATGTACGCCATGAGTTGGTCGCCATAGCAAATGCCGAGGATCGGCACGCCCGTATTGAGAATGGCGGGGTCATAGTGGGGGGATGTGGGATCATAGACGCTGTTCGGCCCGCCCGTGAAGATCACGCCGCGGTAATCCGCGCTGATCTCGTCAAGTGTAACTTTGTTGTAAGGTCGGACTTCGGCGTAAACGTGATGCTCGCGAACGCGGCGCGCGATGAGCTGGTCGTATTGACCGCCGAAATCCAAAACCAAAATTTTTTCCATAGGTGTCGGGTGCTCCTTTTCAGATCGAAAGCTCGACTTTGCTCGCGTCCACGTCGGCGAGCAACGGTGAAAGCTCGGCAAGGAAACGACTGACCTGTTCGGGGCAACGACCCACATAGCGGGAAGGTTCGAGGATCGCTTCCATTTCCTCTTTCGACATTCCGAATTCGGGATGCTTTGCGAGGGAAGAGAGCAGATCGCAGGGCTCGCCGTTCTTCATGCGCGCCGTGGCTTCCATGGAGCAGGAGCGGACGACTTCATGCAGTTCCTGACGGTTGCCGCCGCGGCGGACGCCTTCCATCATCAGGTTTTCGGTGGCGATGAAGGGCAGGTATTCGCGAACGGCGCGGTCGATGATCTTTTCATTCACGCAAAGCCCGTCGGTCACGTTTTGCACGATGCGCAGGATCGCATCCGCGCAGAGGAAGCCTTCGGGGAGCGAAATACGACGGTTTGCGGAGTCGTCGAGCGTCCGTTCGAGCCATTGAACCGAGGCGGTCATGGGCGCGTTGAGCGCGTCCGCCATGAGATAGCGGGCGAGTGAACAGATGCGTTCGCAACGCATGGGGTTGCGTTTATACGCCATTGCGGAAGAACCGATCTGGTTCTTTTCAAAGGGTTCTTCCACCTGCCTGTCGTGTTGCAATAGGCGAATGTCGTTTGCCATACGGTAGGCGCTTTGCGCGATCGAGGAAAGAACGTTCAGAATGCGGCTGTCGGTCTTGCGCGGGTAGGTTTGACCCGAAACCGAATAGCACCGCGAAAAACCGAAAGCACTCGAAATTTTGCGGTTCATTTCGTCGATCTTTTCACCGTTGCCGTCGAAAAGTTCCATGAAACTTGCCTCGGTGCCCGTGGTGCCGCGACAGCCGAGGAAGGGAATGTGGTCGATCACGAAATCAATCTCTTCCAGGTCGGCAAGAAAATCCTGCAACCAAAGCGTTGCGCGCTTGCCCACGGTGACGAGCTGAGCGGGCTGATAATGGGTGTAGCCGAGAGTGGGGGTCGCCTTGTGCGCGTCGGCGAAGGCGGCGAGGTTTTTCATGGCTTTGAGCAGTTCCCCGCGCAGATAGCGCAGACCGTCGCGATAGATCACGAGGTCGGCGTTGTCGGTTACGTAACAGCTTGTTGCGCCCAGATGGATGATGCCCGCCGCACTCGGCGCGACCAGCCCGTAGGCGTAAACGTGCGCCATGACGTCGTGACGGACTTCTTTCTCGCGCGCGGCAACGACGTCGTAATCGATGTCGTTCACGTGCGCTTCCAGTTCCGCGATCTGCTCGGCGGTCACGGGAAGTCCCAACTCATGCTCGGCGCGGGCAAGTTCCACCCACAGGCGCCGCCAGGTGCGGTAGCGTGTGTCCGAGGAGAAGAGCCCCAGCATATAGGGAGAGGCATAGCGGGAAGAAAGCGGGGATTCGTAAATGTTTTTCATGGACGTTACCTCTCAACGCAGAATGATGCTGTCGCGTTCGGGACCGACCGAAACGTAACCGATATGGCAGCCGATCGCCTTTTCGACGTATTCCACATACTTTTGCGCGGCAACGGGCAGGTCTTCCCAACGGCGAATGCCGGAAATGTCGCATTTCCAACCGCCGAGGTATTCGACAACGGGTTTGGTGTTGTTCAACAGAGTGGGGAAGGGGAAACAGTCGATCTGTTTGCCGTTCAGAAGGTAATGGGTGCAAACGGGGATCTTGTCCATGTAGCTCAACACGTCGAGCTTGGTCAGGGCGATGGTCGTCGCCGCCTGCGTTTCCACACCGTAGCGCGTGGCAACGACGTCAAGAGGTCCCACGCGGCGGGGGCGCCCTGTTTTGGCGCCGTATTCGCCGCCCGCTTCGCGGAGCTTTTCGGCTTCCTCTCCGAACCATTCGCAGGTGAAGGGTCCTTCGCCCACGCAGGTCGAATACGCTTTGACAACGCCGACCACCTCGTCGATCTTTGCGGCGGGATAGCCCGAACCGATGGGCGCATAGGCGGCGGTGGTGTTGGACGACGTGGTGTAGGGATAAATCCCGTAATCAAGGTCGCGGAGCGCGCCGAGCTGTGCTTCAAACAGAATATTCTTGCCGGCTTTGTTCGCCTCTTTGAGCACGGTTCCCGTGTCGCAAACATAGGGTTTGATCTTTTCGCAGTAGTTATCGACCCAAGCCATCAGGCGCTCCATGGTGTAGGGCTCTGCACCGTAAACGCCCGTGAGGGTCAGGTTCTTCCATTCCAAAAGGTCGGAAAGATGCGCGCGCAGATGTTCGGGATGGAACAATTCGCCCGCCATGACGGTTTTCTTTTGATACTTGTCCGAATAGAACGGCGCGATGCCCTGTTTGGTGGAGCCGTACTTCTTGTCCGCGAGGCGAGCCTCTTCAAGCGAATCGAGATCGCGGTGCCAAGGGAGCAGGATCGACGCGCGGTCGCTGATCTTCAAGTTTTCGGGCGTGAGCGGAATGCCCTGCGAGATCACGGTTTGCATCTCGTTCCAAAGGTTTTCGGGGTCGAGCGCCACACCGTTGCCGAGAATGTTGACCACACCGCGGCGGAAAATGCCCGAAGGGAGCAGATGGAGCGCAAATTTTCCATGCTCGTTGATAACCGTGTGTCCCGCGTTTCCACCGCCTTGGTAGCGGACGACAACGTCATAATGTTGGGTGAGGAGATCGACCATGCGGCCTTTTCCCTCATCGCCCCAGTTGATACCGACAATTGCACAATTCGACATAACATCCTCCGACCGGATAAAAATAGACATACATATATATTATAGCATACACCGGCAGACTTTGCAAGGGCAAACGGCAAAGATTTTTCCTTTGGGAGCATCTTTTTTTGAAGAGATTTTTCCTTATGACGAAAGTCGGAAAGTCATTCCCCTTTTTTCGGCAAAAAAATTCGATTTGCGAAAAAAATATATGCGGGAAGTATTGATTTTTACAAGTCTTTATGATATAATGAACCATGTAAGAGTGATCTTGCAAATTTGATAGGAGGAAAATACCATGACAAAGAAAGCGAACGATTATTTCGGCTTGGATTGGATCATCAGCTTGATTCTTGCCATCATTCCCTTTACCTCTTGGATCTGCGGCATTGTAACTCGTTTCATGGAAGGGAAGATTCTTGCTGGCGTGCTCCGCATCATTCCTTTCTTCGGCTTTGTGATCTGGGTTGTTGACCTTGTTTGCATGATCACGAAGAAATCCATTTGGCGTTTGCTTTGATGGAAATAAAAAAACTCCGCTTCGGCGGAGTTTTTTTACGCTTGAATGGCAATGAAGCGACCATCACGCGCCCTTTCTTTTCGGGGAAGGATGTTTGAAGGGAGCCCCCTTTTCTTTGCGCAAAGAAAAGGGGGCTCCCTTCAAGGTCTTATTTTTTATTCAACCGTCACACTCTTGGCGAGGTTGCGGGGGCGGTCGATGTCGCAACCGAGAAGCGAGGCGGTTTCGTAGGCGATGCACTGAATGGCGATGAGCGCGGAGAACACCGTTGCCGCGTCCGACGAGACGGGAAGGGAGATCAGCTCGTCGGCAGTCTCCTGCGGAACGGAAAGATCGCTGCGGCAGATCAGGGTGACCTGTGCGCCGCGACTGCGGACTTCGCGAATGTTGCTCTCGGTTTTGTCGAAGAGAGCGGGGTCGGTGGAAATGGCGAGGACGGGCGTTCCCGGCTCGATGAGAGAGATCGTTCCGTGCTTGAGTTCGCCTGCGGCGTAAGCCTCGCAGTGGATATACGAAATCTCTTTCAGTTTGAGCGAGGCTTCCATGGAGAGCGCGTAGTCCATGCCGCGACCGATGTAGAACACGTGTTCGTGGTCGATCAGCCCGCGGGCGATCTTGCGGTAGCGGTCTTCGCGCGAGAGCATTTGCTCCATGGCGGCGGGAACGTCGCAAAGCAGATCGTTCACGATTTTGCGGGCTTTCGCGTCGTCGATCCGACCCGTGGCGTGCGCGATGGCGGCGGCGATCATCCAGAGCACCGACGCCTGCGTGCAGTAGCCTTTTGTGGTGGCAACGGCGATTTCGGGACCCGCGTAGGTATAAATGCGGCGGTCGGCTTCGCGGGCGATCGTGGTCTCCACGGCGTTGACGATGCCGAGCGTGGGAACCCCGTGTTCCTTGGCATAGCGGAGCGCGGCAAGGCTGTCGGCAGTCTCGCCGCTCTGCGAAATGATGACGACAAGCGTTCCCTCGGGCATGATGGGGGGGTGGTAGCGGTATTCGGACGCGATATGCACCGTAGTTGGGACTTGCGCAATGTCTTCCAGCAACCGCAGACCCACCAGTCCCGCGTGCATCGCGGAACCGCAGGCGACGATTTGAATGTTTTTGATCCCCTGCCAGAACGCGGCGTCAATGCCGTCGGCGGAGAAATCGGGCAAACCGTTCTTCCCGACGCGGGGCGAGACCGATTTGACCACGGCGGCGGGCTGTTCGTGAATTTCTTTGAGCATGAAATGCGCGTAGCCGCCCTTTTGCGCCGATTCGGGCGTCATCGTGGTGATCTTCCAATCGGGTGTTTTTTCGGAACCGTCCGCAAGAGAAAGCGTTGCATCATTCGGCGCGAGACAGGCGATCTCGTTTTCTTTCATCGCGCAGTATTCTTTGGTAAAGGGGAGTAGCGCGGTCATGTCCGACGCGAGATAGAACCCGTCCTTGCCGCGCGCCAGAATGAGCGGGCTTCCGCGACGGATGACGTAAACTTCGCCCTCGTGACCGTCAAACAGAATGCCGAAAGCGAACGCGCCCTTCATGCGCGCCGTTGCTTCGCGAATGGCGGCAACGGGATCGCGGAGAGCGGCATAGCGATCGTTGATGAGTGCCGCCGCAACTTCGGTGTCGGTTTCGGAGAGGAAGGTCGCGCCTTTTTCGGAAAGCTCCTCGCGGAGCTCCTTGTAGTTTTCGATGATCCCGTTGTGAACGAGGACGACCTCGCCCGCGCGGTGGGGGTGCGCGTTTTCATCCGAAGGACCGCCGTGCGTTGCCCAGCGGGTGTGCCCGATGGCGCACCGGCTTCCCTCAATGGGGCAGTCGCGCAGTTTTTCTTCCAGCGCGCCGATGCGTCCTTTGCATTTCCGAATGTCGGTTTCCTTTCCGCATTGCGCCGCGATGCCGACCGAGTCATAGCCGCGGTATTCGAGAACGGAAAGACCTTTCATCATTTTCGGAACGGCGTTTCCCGTTCCCGTGTAGCCGATAATTCCACACATTTGTCGTTTACCCTGTTCGGGCAGTCCTTTTTCTGCCCGCCTTTCCATGAATTCGGCAACGTCAAAAGACCGTTCGGAAGAACGGTTTTTCGAATGTCGAACAGGGATTGTTTTGCGGTTGCCCGCATATTTGAACCTGTTTTCACGATCGGGGTTGCACGACCCGACCGGAGAGGTATCCGCCGAAAAATTCGATCACCTCTCACCTCGTCAACCGCGCGGCGGAGAAGGGAAACGGTGGCGTTTCGGCGTCTCTTCCGGTGCGGTCTGGCGCTATCATGTCCCGGATTTGCGGGGAACGGCAGAGGGCGAGCCTCTTTCCCGCCCGCCGTTCGTCGGCGGGAAAGAGACTATGAAAAACCGCAAAGCGGCATTTCGGAAAAGTCAGTCTTCCCGTTTGAGAATGATCTCCTCGCGGGATTTGAAAATGTGGCGTTCGGGGACGAACCCGCGCACCGAGGAAAGAGGATACACCGTGCTGTTGGCGCCGATGACCGTTCCCGGGTTGAGCACGCTGTTGCAGCCCACTTCCACGAAGTCGCCGAGCATCGCTCCGCATTTCTTGCGCCCCGTTGCCATAGCTTCCGTTTCACAACGAATGACGACGGGTGTTTTGTCGCTCTTGACGTTGGAAGTCACCGTACCCGCGCCCATGTGCGAGCGGTAGCCGAGGACGGCGTCGCCTACGTAGTTGAAGTGCGGAACCTGCACACGGTCGAAAAGAATACAGTTTTTCAGTTCGGTGGAATTGCCGACCACGGCGCCCGCACCCACGATCGCGCTTCCGCGAATGAACGCGCAATGGCGGACTTCGGCGCCGTCGCAAACGATCAAAGGTCCGCCGAGATATGCCGTCGGTGCGATTTTCGCCGTTTTGGCGATCCAAACGTCGTCGGCGGGGCGGTCGTATTCATCGGGGGAGAGCGTTGCGCCCAGACCGCGAATGAAATCGGCAAGACCGTCCAGGGCTTCCCACGGATAGGTGAAGGACGCGAGGTAGTCATAGGCGATCGAGTGTTCGGGATAGCGGTAAAGCGCGGTCACGCGCAACTGTTCTTCAAAACCTTGCATTCATCGATCCTCCGCGAGCCCTTCCGAGCGGATGACGGCGACCACACCGTTCACCACGCGCTCGCAAAGCGCCTCGGTGTCGGCTTCCGCCATGACGCGGACAACGGGTTCGGTGCCGCTCTCGCGGAGCAGGACGCGACCGTTTCCGTTCAGCTCGGAACTTGCTTTTTCGACCGCCGCTTTCACGGCGGCGTTGTTCCGCACGGCGGCTTTATCCGCCACGCGGACGTTTTTGAGTACCTGCGGGTACATTTTCACGGGTTCGGCGAGTTTGGAGAGCGGGAGCTTGGAAGAAATGACCGCTTCCATGATCTTAATGGCGGTCAGAATGCCGTCCCCCGTGGTGGCATACTTGCTCATGATGATATGTCCCGATTGCTCCCCGCCGAGGCAGTTGCCCGTTTCCGCCATGTTTTCCCACACGTAGCGGTCGCCCACCGTGGTTTGCGCGTAGTCGATCCCCGCGTCGGTCAAGGCGCGGTAAAGTCCCATATTGGACATGATGGTCGTCACCACGGTATTGTTCGTCAGTTCGCCGTTCTGTTTGAGAACGTTGGCGAGGATATAAAGAATGTGATCCCCGTTGACGACGTTTCCGCGTTCGTCTACGGCGATACAGCGGTCGGCGTCACCGTCAAAGGCGAACCCGACGTCGAGATTGTTTTCCTGCACGTGGCGGCAAAGCGCGCCGATATGCGTGGAGCCCGCGCCGCGGTTGATATTGAGACCGTCCGGCGAGGCGTTGATGAGCGAAACTTTCGCGCCGAGCGCTTCAAACACGCTTTTGGCGATCATCCAGGCGCTTCCGTTGGCGCAGTCGAGACCGATGCGGTAGGGTTTGAAGGAATAGCGCGAGAGCGAGATGAGATAACCGATATAGCGGTTTCTGCCCGCCGCGTAGTCCACGATCTCCCCCAGCTCTTCGCCTTTGGCGAAGGGAAGGTCGGGCGCGGTGACGCCGAGGGCATCGAGACGACCGTCCAGATAGAGTTCGATTTTTTCAATGGTCGCGTCGTCCATTTTTTCGCCGCGACGGTTGACCAGCTTGATGCCGTTGTCGGTGAAGGGGTTGTGGCTTGCCGAAATCATGATGCCGCAGTCGAATTCATCCCCCGCCACAACGTAGGAAACGCTCGGCGTGGTGGTGACGTGGAGCATATAGGCGTCGGCGCCCGACGCGGTCAAGCCCGCCACGATCGCGTACTCGAACATATAGCTTGAACGGCGCGTGTCCTTGCCGATCACAATGCGGACGCGATGCCGTCCGCTCTCCGAATAGTACCATCCCAGAAATCTGCCGATCTTGTAGGCGTGTTCGGAAGTGAGCGTAACGCCCGCTTCCCCGCGAAAGCCGTCGGTCCCGAAATATTTTCCCATAGCGGATAAAATCTCCCTCGGTTTTTTATGAAAGCATCCATTGCATAACATACGGGCTTGGAAAAGTTTCCAAACCCGTGCGGTTGAACCTTCAACATTTATCATTATAGCAGATTTCGCTTTCCGTGTCAATAGAAATCTTTGTTTTTGGTCTAAAAACATTTGAAAATCGGTATTTTTATGAATTCAGACCTCCCCCACCGCGAAGAAAATCGCCGAGCAGACGCGAACGATCCATTCCGCGTCGGTTTCGGGGGAAGGGGGGAGCGAAAGGTAAGCGCGACGCGCTTCGGCGAGAAAATCCGCCGATTGCGCGGGCGGCGTTTCCTTGACGAGATGCAGAAAACGCGGAAAAATTTTGAGGAGTTTGTGTTCGTAGCGGGTGTGTTCGGATCGGCGACCCGTGAAGCGTTCGGTGTGCGGATAGGTGAAGGAATCCGAAAGATAGTGGATCAGAATGCCGAGGCGGTAGGCGTCGTGGCAGGAGCGAAGACCCACCGAAAGACGCTTTTTCAGATTTTTTTCGATGGCGGGCGCGGAATGGGGCAAACTGTGACCCGTCCAACGGCGGCTTTTTCCGTAGCCGCGCAGATAGGTATAAAACAAAAAATCGGGCAGGACGTTACCGAGCAGGAAGAGTTCGCGGCGAAGAAAATGCGCGTTTAATTCCCGCGATTCGGCAGCGAGCGCACGACCGAGCTGTAAATGATTTTGGAAAAACACGGGAGACCTCCTTTCCGAGGACTTTCGGGGATAGTATATCCAACGTCGGTCAAAAACATGACGGGTTTTAACCGACGAGGGAAGAAAAAACGAGCAGAACGGCAAGAAACGAGAAATTGAACGCCGAGAAAACCCCGAGGTAGTACCGTTTGCGGTTCGGGTTGTGTCGGACGTATTCGCGGAAGGTGATGAGGCTGGCGAGCGAGGCGATGAGCGTTCCCGTGCCGCCGATGTTCACGCCGAGCAGGAGACTGCGGTAGTCGGAAGTGAAGCGGGAGAGCAGGATGGCGGAGGGCACGTTGCTGATGACCTGACAGGACAGCGCGCTCACCACGAGCGGATTTTTGCCGAGCAGGTTGCCGAGAAGCTCGCGGACGGGCTCGACGCGCGAGAGGTTTCCCGCGAAAACGAAGAAGCAGACGAAGGTGAAAAGCAGACCGTAGTCCACCTGCCCGAGCGCCCGACGGTCGGCAAGGAGCAGAACCGCGGGAATGACGCAAAGCCCGATCCAATAGGGAATGACGCGGAACACCATGACGATCGCAAGCGCGAACAGGGCAAGATACAAAAGCGTTCGCGGTAGGGGCAAGGGCGATTTTTCGGAGCGTTGCAGCGAGATCGGTGAGCGCGGCAACAGGAAACAGCAAGCGAGGATCAGAGCGATGGAGAGCAGGAACGGCGGGAACATGATGCGCAGAAATTCGCCGTCGGGGATGTTGAAATGGGAATAGAGATAGAGGTTTTGCGGGTTGCCGAATGGGGTGAGCATTCCGCCGAGGTTGGCGGCAATGTTTTGCAGAATGAAAACGGGCGCCATGTAGCGTTCTGTCCCCGTGGAAGCGAGGACGAAATAGCCGAGCGGAAGGAAGGTCAGGAGAGCCATGTCGTTGGCAATGAGCATGGAGCCGATGAAAGTGACGCAGACAAGCGCGACCGTGGCAAGGCGCAAATTCCCCGTGAGCACCACAAGACCCTCGGCGAGGCGGGAGAAAAAGCGGATATTTTTGAGCGCACAGACGACCGCGAGCACGCAGAACAGGCAGGAGACGGTTTTCAGGTCGATATAGGAGCGGTAGGCGGCGTCGGGCGGGATGATGAAGGACGTGACGACCGCGAGAACGAACGAAATGCAGAGAACGGGGTTTCTCTGCGGAAAGCGCAGAATCGCCGAACGAACGGCGGCGCGGGAAGGCTTGACGGATGCTTGCGGTTCTTCCATGACGGTATTCCGAAACCTCACTTCAAAGAAAACGGTGTAGGACCTTTGTATCATACCCTATTTTTCGCGGTTTGTCAAGAGCTTTCCCGAAAATTGCAGAGCGTGTGGCGAAAAACCACCCCGCCGAATTGGCGGGGTGGGAAAACATTGATCAGATTTCGGCTGACGGCTTCAACAGTTCGGCAAGTTTCTGGTTGTCATTGTCAATCGCATAGTCATAAGCGGTTTTACCATCATAATGATTTTTAATGCTTTTATTTGCACCAATTGAAAGCAAATATTCTGTAAGAGGAATGTTTTCATAAAAAGCTGCCCACATTAACATTGTCCTGCCACAATACGCAGGTTCGTTAATATCATTATCTCCTATCAGCAACTTTACTACTTCTGTGATGCCTTGTGCAGTTTCCTCGTCATAGCCATCTTCAAATACAGTGCCATTCTTTCTTTCCGGATCATATTTTTTCGGTCTCATTTGCGATGCAATTTGAGCGGGGAACTCACCGCCTTCCTCATGGTAAATATCGGCGCCATTTTCCAATAGCAACTTCACTATCGGAATTGTATCGGGCTGATAATATTGGATAGCATTCCATAAAGGAGACCATACCTCTTTCTTGGAGAAATCGACCTTTGCCCCATGGTCAATCAGCAACTTGACAATTTCATAATTCCCTTGCCAACAGGCTTCTGCTAACGGATATTGAGGACTGGTTTCCGTCATAATGCGAAATACCCTGTGAATTCCATAATCGGGCAAAGTACCGACATTGGGATTTACCCCGCTTTTCAAAAGAGATTCTACTTTTTTCGTATCGTTCTTTTCAATAGCATTAACCAATTTGTTTGCCATAAAATATCTCATGAATTGCAGTATAATTCCAAATACAACAATAAAAAGTATAGACAATGCGATTATTCTTTTTAATTTGCGTTTTTGGATTTTAATATAACCACCCCATTCCAATTCGTTCAATAATTGTAGTAGAATCTTCCGGCGAATTGCCCCACACAAAATATGGAAGCATATCAAACACAAAATGACCACTCATGCGCCATCTGCTTATTTTTTTGTTGTCACTTCAGTTTATTTGAAATTTGACTTGCAAGCATTGTGTCAACTTGTTTAATATAACGATTGCTTGTTTCTATGCAATATGCTCTGTTTTCAAACGCAACTACGATTCTATAAGAACTCATGCCCGACGATTTCGATACATATAATGCATTGTCATAATTTTTCCCAGTTATTTTTGAAAAATACTGTTTTGCCTGATCGCTATTTTCAAACTCATAAGCAAATAGTTTATATTTCATGGTTTTGGATTTATAGTTCATTCCCACGAAAGATATGAGCGGTTGCCCCTTATAGTTTTTATCTTGTTCGGGAGAGTCATAACTCTTTACTTCCGCATCGCTTTCATAAGAAGCCAAGTTTCTGCACTCATCAATATCTTGAAAAATATAAAGACTTCTATCAATATTGCGATGAGCATAAACCAAATGACCAATGGCAACGGACAAAAAAATCACACATACCAAAATGGCACATATAGTTGACAATCGTTTGTGTTTCAAGCCAAATTTCATTACGCTACTCCATTCAATAAATATTATGCATATACAGTATAACAGCTTTTCAAAAATTTGTCAAGTTTGACACACAGAAAAACCACCCCGCCGAATTGGCGGGGTGGGAAAACAAATCTAAACGATTTTATTTTGATTGTGCATTTCTATTATTTGGTTCATACACTTATTGACATGCAACAAAATTGACGAGGAAAATGCTGTGAATTATTCCGTTTCTAATTGAGTGTATTTTTTGATAATTGTTTTGATAACATCATCAGAATCAAGTATTTGACGATTTTCCAAATCGGGTTGTTCTTTCTCTACATCCACATACATAATTCTGCTTGTTGAGATAATCATTTTATAATTTGGATAAATTAAAATCAAGCCATCGGTTCCATAAGGAAGTGGAGCGCCTTTCCATCCTCTTATCCTTCCGGAAGATATAGCAGAAGCCAATGAATCTATAATTTTTTCAATCTCGCTCGTGTCAAAAACCTCATAAATCGTAGAGTAAACAAGGCGATTACTACCGTCAACATCCTCTACATGCAAATCGGAAATAATACTTATAGATACTAATTCATCCTGCAATTTATCCTTCTCATATGGCAAAGAATACCCCCAACCCCTACATGAAGAAAAAAAACATAGTATTAAAATCAAAAGAGCAAGAAATGATTTACCAAAATTTAAAATTTTCTTTATTCCAAAATGGCTCATAGTTTTCTCTATCAACTCCTCCCAACATATCTGCGGTTCTTTCCCATATTTTTGAATATGATTGTGTCCCCATTCATGGTTAGTTGTGGAATCATCTGGCACATTCCCCCAAGCATCGTACCTATATTTTACCACAACCGCGCCTGTAATGTCAAGTCTGGCAAACGAAAAACCACCCCGCCAAAAATTTGGCGGGGTGGAAAATACTTTGTTAGTTTCCCTTTATGAGAGTTTTTGAAAGGAAAGGGAGCGCGAGGGGAAGGGAAACTTCTTGCAAAAAGTTTCCCTTCCCCTCGCGACCTTTTCTTTATCCCCCATAAACGCCCTTCGCGTTCTCGGAGAGGATCAAGCGGCGATCGTCGTCGGTCAGGTCGGGAAGCGCAAGGAAAGCGTCGAGCTCGGCGGCGGGATCCCACATGGGCGCGTCGCTCCCAAACAGGACGCGGTCGGCTCCGTAGCGTCGGATCAGCGCGGGGACCCGCGCCGCCACCTCGCCGGCGGGCATGAACGGCATGGTGGACGAGCAATCCACCCAAAGGTTGGGAATGCCCGCGAGTTGTTCTGCGGCTTCTTCCCAAATCGACCATCCCCCGAAGTGCGCCCCGATGACCCGCAAGCGCGGAAACGCGCGCAGGACGGGAAGGAGACGGTTGGGGTTGGAATAGTCGTAGCGGTAGTCGCCCGTGTGGATCAGAATGGGCAGATCGAGCGACTGCGCCAATTCGAAAGCGGGGAAGAACAACGGGTCGTCGATGCGGTATTTCTGAATGTCGGGGTGAATTTTGATCCCGCGCAGACCCAATTCCACCAAATGGCGGATGTCTCCTTCCATGTTCTCGGAAGCGGGATGGATGGTTCCGAGCCCTGTCAGCCGTCCCTCGCCTTCGGCAACCGCCGCGGCGATAAACTCATTGATGCTCCGTACCTGCTTCGGCGTGGTCGCAACCGACTGCACCACAAAGCGGTCGATCCCCGCGGCAGTCCCGCGGTCGATCAGGTCGCGCACCGTACCTCGGCAGGCGGCGGCGGTTCCGTAGAAAGCGTCGGTCCCCGCCACGGCGCGCTCCGCGATCTTTTCGGGGTAAATGTGGCAGTGCGCGTCCCAAACTTCGTATCCGTTTCGCATTACGCGGTCACCACCTTGCTCGCTTTTTGAAGTCCCAGCTTTTCAACGGCATCTTGCCGCATCTGATATTTGAGGATCTTGCCCGCCGCGTTCATCGGAAAGGAATCCACAAAATCAATGTATTTCGGAACTTTGTGCCGTGCCATGCTTGCCGCAATGAAAGCGCGCATTTCGTCGGCGGTCATGGTCTCGCCCTTTTTGAGGATGATGCAAGCCATGATCTCCTCGCCGTACTGCTCGTCGGGAACGCCGATGACCTGCACGTCGCTGACCTTCGGATGCGTGTAGATAAACTCCTCGATCTCTTTGGGGTAGATGTTCTCTCCGCCGCGGATGATCATGTCTTTGAGCCGTCCCGTAATGCGGAAATTGCCCTCGGGGGTGCGGCAGGCGAGGTCGCCCGTGTGGAGCCAGCCGTCCGCGTCGATGGCGGCGGCGGTCGCCTCGGGCATTTTGTAGTACCCTTTCATAATGTTATAGCCGCGCGCCACGAATTCACCCGTCACTTCGTCGGGGCATTCTTTCCCCGTTTCGGGATCGACGATCTTGCATTCGATCTCGGGCAGAGGTCTGCCGACCGTGCCAACACGGACTTCGATGGGGTCGTCGGTGGAGCTCATGGTGCACCCGGGCGACGCTTCGGTTTGCCCGTAAACAATGGTGATCTCGGTCATGTGCATTTTTTCCACCACGTCGCGCATGGCGGAAATGGGGCAGGGACTGCCCGCCATGATTCCCGTTCGCATATAGGAGAAGTCGGTTTTCGGGAAGTCGGCGTGACCGAGCATGGCGATAAACATGGTGGGAACGCCGTGGAACGCCGTGATGTGTTCGTTATGGATGCAGGCGAGCGCGGGCTTCGGCGAAAAATAGGGCAAGGGCAGGAGCGTGACCCCGTGGGTCATCGAGGCGGTCATGGCAAGCACCATGCCGAAGCAATGGAACATGGGAACCTGGATCATCATGCGATCGGCGGTGGAAAGATCCATGCGGTCGCCGATGCACTTACCGTTGTTCACAATGTTGCGGTGCGTGAGCATGACCCCTTTCGGAAAGCCCGTGGTACCCGAGGTGTACTGCATATTGCAAACGTCGTCGGGGTTGACTGCCGCCGCCATGCGGAGCACTTCCTCGTGCGGAGTTTCGGACGCGCGTTCCAGCGCGTCTTTCCAGGTCATGCAGCCTTTTTGCGAGAAACCGACCGTGATGACGTTGCGCAGGAAGGGAAGCCGCTTGCTGTGAAGCGGCGCGCCGACTTTGGTATTCTCCAATTCGGGGCAGAGCTCGGCAATGATCTTGCCGTAGTGCGTATCCTTGGAGCCCTCGGTCATAATAAGCGTGTGCGTGTCGGACTGTTTGAGCAGATATTCCGCTTCGTGGATCTTATAGGCGGTATTCACCGTGACGAGCACCGCGCCGAGCTTGACCGTTGCCCAGAACGCGATGTACCATTGCGGAACGTTGGAAGCCCAGACCGCCACGTGCGATCCCGCCTTGACGCCGAGCGCGACGAGCGCGCGGGCAAAGGTATCCACGTCGTCGCGAAACTCCGAATAGGTGCGGGTATAGTCGAGCGTGGTGTACTTGAAAGCGTATTGATCGGGGTATTCTTCCACCATGCGGTCGAGCACGTCCGAGAACGTGCAGTCGATCAGGAGATCTTTTTTCCACACGAACGTACCCGTGTGCGCACGGTTCCAATAAAGCGTTCTCTTGTTGCGGGAAGGATCGCCGAACTGCTTCATGTAGCCCACGAACTGCGCCAACACGATCTCCATGTCGTCGAGTTCGGGACACCACGAAGGATCCCAGACCAGCGAGAGAAAGCCGTCGTAGTTGACCGAGCGGAGCGCGCGCATGACTTCCGCCAACGGGACTTCGCCCTCGCCGAGCAGACAGTATTCAATGCCGCTGTCGGTTTTGCGAGCGTCGTTGATATGGACGTGGCGGACGTACGCCCCGAGGTTCTTGATGATCTCGTTCGCGCTTTCCCCGCCGTTGAAATAGGCGGTGGAAATCTGCCAGATGGCGCCGAGACGGTCGCTCGCGAAACGGTCGAGAAAATCGCGCAGACGAGCGGTTTGGGAGAAGAGCCCCGACGTTCCGATCAGGAAGGACACGCCGCAGGCTTCCGCTTCGGGCAGGAGCGCCCCGACCAAAGCCGCCGCGCGCTCGGTGGCGCCGTCCAAGTCCTCGGTTGCGGCGGCTTGCAGCCGCACGGCGGGAATGCGGAACATCGACGCGAAGCGCAGGCAGTCGCGGATCTCTTCGGTTGCGGCGGTCGCGTCCCCCGCAATGTCGGCAATGACGTCGATGGCGGGCAGAGAAAGCTTCTTTTCGTAGAGCATCCGCAGGGTCGCCGATGCGGTCTCCTCGCGGAAAGCACTGCCGCGGTCGATAAAAAGCGAGCCGCGAGTGTTGTGAAGCTCGATGCCGTTGAGTTTGAGGTCGTTCGCCATGTCGCAAAATTGTGCGAAATCGGCGTTATGCCAGCCCTTGGTGGAAAAGGACAATTTCATGACTGTTCCTCCTCGTAAATGATTTTATTGACCGCCGAAAGATACGCCCGAATGGACGCGCCGATGATGTCGGTGGAAATGCCGTTGCCGGCATAGACGCGACCGTCGCAGCGCAGGCGGACAAGCGCCGAACCGAGCGCTTCGCGCCCCTCGGTCACCGATTGAATCTGGAAGTCGTCGAGTTCGTAGCGATGCCCCACGATCTGTTCGATCGCGGAGAAAGAGGCGGCGATGGGACCGTCCCCGATGCTCACGCCGGAGAGTTGTTTTCCATCCCGCGTGAGCGTGATCTGCGCGCTGGAAGAAATGACGTTTCCGCTGTTGACCACATAATTGACGAGCTGATAAGTGGACGGAACCTGCAAAGCGGTGCCCGCCACGATCGCGTCAAGCTCGCGCGCACCCACGGTTTTTTTGGCAGCGGTACGCAAAAATTCTTCATAGACCTTCTTTTGATCCTCTTCAGAAAGGTCGTAACCGAGCCGCGTGACCGCCGCAACGACAGCGGAAAGGGAATCGGTTTCGCTTAAAATCAACTGTTCGTTTTCCGCGTGAACCGCTGTCGCGGGATCGTTGGCGATTTCGCTGATGCGGCGGATCTGCTTCACGGTGCGCTGCAATTCGGTCAGGCGCAGAGCGGTTGAGAAACCGTAGCGGTCGCCGCACTCGCGCAGAATGCCCGCAAACGTATCAAGCGGAACGATGGCGCCGTCCACACAGGTCTTGACAACGGTCACACCGCGGCGAGCGGCAAGGATCGCGCAGGCGCAGGCAAGACCGTTGCGGTTTTCGCAACGAACGCCGACGGGAACTTTGACGTCCCGCACCACGGTATCAACAAATTCCGCAAAAGCGTCGGGCAGGATTTCGGCGGCGCTGTCGCAGAGCGATACCGCCACCGCACCCGCTTCCACGGCGGCACGGACTGCCTCGGCGAGAAACTCCGGCTCGGCGCGTGTGGCATCCACGGCGCAGAACTCCACGTCGGGAACTTTGGAAAGAGCGAGCTTCACCGCTTCGGCGATCCATTCCAGCATTTTTTGCGGTTTGCGATGGGCGATGTACTCCATGCCGACCGTGGAAACGGGAACTTCGATGCGGATGCGCGGACGAGCCGCCGCGGAAAGCGCCGCCGCGGCGTTCTCAATGCTTTTCGCGTCGCTCCCCGCGGCAACCGATAGGACGGCGCTTTTGACGAAGGATGACGCGGTGCGGGCAAAGAGAATATCCGCACGCACGTTCGCGATTTCGGGAATTTCGATCACGTCAACGTTCAACCGCTCCAACTGACGCGCAATCTCCAATTTTTCCTTGAAGCTGAAACTTGTGTTTTCGCGGCAAAGCGTTGCGTCCGCAATTCGGATTTGTTTGGACATTTGCATTCTCCTTTTCGATTGAAAAACAATAAAAAATCCCCGACATCGGTTCTTTCCGATGTCGGGGACGAAATAACCATTTCGCGGTACCACCCCGCTTACCGCCACGAAAGGGCGGTCAACTCTGCGGCTCGAACAAGCCGGTTGCCATGGTAACGGGGCAATCCGTGGTCGCTTACTGTGCCGCTTGGCAGTTCGGAGACCCTGCTACGGAACGAGACTTTCCGCGCCCGCCGCACCGTTTTTCACCAACCAACGGCTCTCTGCTTCGGCTCTCAAACGCGAAAATAATTCCATCATTGCATTTGGTTTGTTTGCTTATTGAAGTGATTTTACCATAACTTTTCACATTTGTCAAGGGTTTTTTCAAATTTTTTCAAAAACCGTGAAAAAGCGTGCGAAAAGCGATCGAGCCCCGTTTTGGCACACATTGTCGAACTTGCTTGCGGCGGTTTCTTTTTCAAAGACTTTCTTTGAGAATGTTCACGATCTCCTCGCGGTCAAGAACTTTGTACCCGCCGCGGAGGATGATGGTCGCGTCGGCAATTTTTTCGATCATGTCCTCGGTGGCGCCGAGCTCGGAAAGTTTCATGGCAACGCCGATCTTTTTCATCCAGTTTTCCATGGCGGCAAGACCTTCGTTCGCGATCTCGACGTCGGTTTTGCCCTCTGCGCTCACGCCCCAGACCTCGATTGCAAATCTTCTGAATTTCGCAAGACCGTAGGGCAGGATATATCGGTAATAGGGCAGAGAGACCGCCGAGAGCGTCATGCCGTGGGTCGCGTCGGTATATGCTCCCGCCGCCTGACCGAGCATGTGCATCATCCAGTCGGTGGTTTTTCCGCGGGAAATAAGCGTGTTCAACGCCCACGTTGCCGCCCACATGATGTTGGAACGCGCCTCGTAGTCGTTCGGGTCATCTACGGCGACCAGCGAATTGCGGACGACCGATTTCATCAGGGCTTCGGCGAGGTAGTCGCTGACGTTGTCGTCCTCGCCCGAAAAATACTGCTCGCAAATGTGGTTGAAAATGTCGTAAATTCCCGCAACCATCTGTCGCTTCGGCAGGGACATCGTAAAGCGCGGATTGAGAATTGAAAATTTCGGCATGACTTCGTCACCGAAAACGTGACCGATTTTGCGGTGCGTTTCGTGATTGGTGATCACGGCGCCGCCGTTCATTTCCGAGCCTGTGCCCGCCATGGTCAGAATACACCCAACGGGAACGATCTTGCAGGTCGGGTTTTCAAAGCGAACGTAGTATTTTTCCCAAGGGTCGTCGTTGCAGTGTACCGAAACCGACACCGCTTTGGCATAGTCGCAGCAGGAGCCGCCGCCAACGGCAAGAAGCAGGTCGGCGTTATGCGCGCGTGCGATTTTCACGCCTTCGCGCAGTTTGTCGGCAGTCGGGTTGGGCATGACGCCGCCGTCTTCAACCACGTGTTTCCCGTTTTTGCGAAGGATCGCGAGAACGGCGTCGTAAATGCCGTTTTTCTTGATCGAACCGCCGCCGTAAATCAAAACCACGTTTTTGCCGAAGTTCGGCAGTTCATCGTTGAGATAGTCCAAAGAGTTTTCCCCAAAGTATAATTTGGTTGCGTTTCTGTAACTGAAATTTCCGAGCATTTTGTATTCCTCCGTATTTTTCAAAATTCAAGATCGGTTCGAGGAAAGGGAAAGATCGAACGGGAGCCGCTTTCTGACAAGCTCCGAGAGCGAAAACGCGAGCAACACCGAAAGGATGTCCTTCGGAAGGAAGGGAAGAGACGCGCCCTTGAATGCCGCAGAGACCGAAATGTGATTGACCGCCGCCAGTTGAAGAATGCCGCAGAGGTGGCAGAGCAACAGGCCGACCGTGCCGAGCAGGATACCGAAAGCCCAACGCCACCCGCGACGGGAGACGCGGACGGAAAGACCGCAGAAAAAGACCAAGAGCAGGAAGCCGTAGAGAAAGCCGCCCGTGGGACCGATCAATTTAGCGAAGCCACCCTGCATATTGGAAAAGACGGGGAGACCGAGCGCGCCGAGAAAGAGATAGATGCCGACAGAGCCGAGACCGAGTTTCCAACCGAGAGCGAAGCCGCAGAAAGCGACGGCAAAGGTTTGAAACGTCACGGGAACGCCCAAAAAGTTAATGGGGACGGGAATGACGGCAAGAACCGCAATGATGGCGGCGAAAAGAGCGGTAAACGTAATTTCAAGGGTGCGGGTGTGTTTCGGGGGGTGTTTCATAATTTCACAAAAAGGGAAATCCTTTCAAGAGTGGGGCACAATCTTATTTTACCATATAAAAAGAGGATTGTCAACAGCGGGTGTAGATACAATGCATCCTCAAGGTGCAAATATGAATAACTTATATCATTTGCCTTTAATATCTGTTACCTTTCTCTTTATTGCAACGTTTACAAAGCGTTTGTAGATTATCGTAAGTACTTTTTCCTCCTTTTGCAATCGGCTTAATATGATCTATTTCTAAATCCTCAAAACGATCCGATCTACCACAGAATCGACAACGATATCCGTCTCGTTCATAAATTGAAAAACGTATTTTATTTGATACTTTTCCTCTCTCTACCCTACAAATAGAATCCCAAATTCCCCTATCGTTGTAAAAATATCCGTTTTTATTATTTAATCTGCGAATATAAGTTTTAATTTGTTCGGCATTGAACGTATCACGCTTACTTGCATACACACTTCCGTTTATCTTAGCGCAATATAAGATTACACATGCTTTAAATTCAGTAACCGGGGCTTTTGTGCTGCGCGCAAATAATTTTGTTTCTATCGAACATAATAACTTTTTATTGAATTTATCTGTCGTTTTGTCATAGTTTTCAAAACAGTTAATTTTCGAAAGGTCTTCACAGTAACGATTAAAATTGTTGTTATTATAGTTTGCTTTATTCACCTCTTGCTTAACCATATTTTGTTTGAATTGAAGTTGATAAATTAAATAATCCTCGCAAGAAATGTTATCATAAAATTTTTCATTGTCATAAGTGTGCTTTTCAATATAATCGGAAATCCTATAAAAAACATACTTATCATTTAATTCTTTTAATTCTCTCAGTGCTCGGCTGTTATTTATAACAAAAGTTTCATATCGTTTTCTTCGGAAAAGAGAAAACTGCGCTATTATTAAGCTGGTAAAAACTATTACAAGAAAAACTATTAAGACGGGCATATCATTCTCCCAAAAAATATGATTATAACACATCTTATGCAATCAAAGCAAAAAAATAAAAAATGTTGTAGTAACCTATTATACCACAAAAGTGTGTAAATTTCAATCCTTAATGCCGATAAACACGCAAAAATGAAAAAAGAGCGACAGAATCATATCCTACCGCTCTTTGTACTTGTTTCAGCATAAAAGCAAATCCGAACCACTCACTCGTAACGAATACTTGGCTCGGATTATACTGACTTGGTGC
>JAGAEA010000021.1 GCA_017613355.1 Clostridia bacterium | reverse complement strand
GAAAAGCGCCCTCTCCCCAAGGTCTTTATCAATTCTCGAAAATCGCGTGATCCGCTTCGTCCAACGATGGAAAGACGAAATCGGGTTTGTCGGCGGGCGCGGCGGCGTCCACGTCGGCGGGTTTCGTTTCCCCCGAAAGAACGAGCACGGCGGTCACGCCGTGGCGGCGACCGATGGCAATATCCGTGTAGAGACGGTCGCCGAAAAAGCACAGGTCGTTTTTGGTCATGCCCGTCACTTCGCAAATCATTTGCACCGTTTCGGGGTAGGGTTTGCCGAAGTAGGTGGGCGTTTTGCCCGTGGAAGCGGTCACAAACGCCGCAATGGCGCCGCTGTCGGGGATAAATCCCGTTTCGGTGGGGCAGTTGAAGTCCGGGTGCGTGGAAAAGTATTGCGCGCCGCCGCGAATCAGGCGGCAGGCGTTGTTCAATTTTTCATAGGTCAGGGTTGTGTCGAAACTCGTAACCACAATATCGGCGGTCTCTTCTTTGCCCGAAAGCAACCGAATGCCTTTTTCGCGAAATTCGTTTTCAAGATCGGGAGTGCCGACGAGATAAACGCTTTTTCCGGGATGATGGCGTTTCAGATATTCGATCGTGACGTCGCCCGAGGTCAGAATTTCCGAAGGAGACGGGGAAAAGCCGAGGCGGGTCAACTTTTCGAGATAGAAAGACGGGGAATGCGAGGCGTTGTTCGTGAAGAACAGGACGCGACGACCGCTCGCGCGCAGATGCTCGACGAAGCGGATGGCATAGGGAAAAACACGGTTACCGAGGTAGATCGTACCGTCCATATCGAAAATATAGAGCTTTTTCTCTTTGATCGCGGAAAGATCGGAATTTTGAAAATTCATTTGAAAGATCTCCGATTTCGGTAAAGTGTAGATACCGTAATAATCATACCATTTTTTTGAGTTTTGTCAACCCTTTTTACCGAGAAAGACCCGAAAAAACATTCAAAAAACCCCGTTTCTTGCGACATAATCGAAATTTGTCTATTGAATTCGATTTGAGGATATGATAAAATAAAAAACGGTATGATTTTCATATCATCCGTTTTTATTCAGATTTATAAGGAGAGAAAACACCATGTATCATGTGCTTTATAATCCTCTTTCCGGCAACGGACAAGGCGCGGTAAGCGTTGAAACAATCAAGAAAATCATCAAAGAAGAAGAGTTGAAATTGATCAACGTGAGCGAAGTGAAGGACTATGCGTCCTTTTTCGCGGGACTTGCCGAGGAGGATTCGGTGGTGGTCGCCGGCAGCGACGGTACGCTGAATTATTTTATCAATGATGTTGACGGCGTGGAGATCAAAAACAAGGTTTACTTCTACGCGCTGGGAACCGGCAACGACTTCAAAAACGATGTTGCGCCCACCGAGGAAGGACTGATCGAGATCAACGACTACATCAAAGATCTTCCGATTGTGGAAGTGAAGGGCATGACTCGCCGCTTTATCAATGGGATCGGCTATGGCATCGACGGCTATTGCTGCGAGGTTGCCGACAAGCTCGCAAAGGAAAACAAACCCATCAACTATACGGGTATCGCCATTAAAGGATTGCTGTTCTTCTATAAGCCCACCAACGCGACCGTGACGGTGGACGGCGAAACGAAGGAATTCAAAAAAGTGTGGCTTGCGCCTTCCATGAACGGTCGTTTCTACGGAGGCGGCATGAACATTGCGCCCGCGCAGGATCGCACGGCACAACCGAAAACGCTTTCTTTGGTCGTGTTCCACGGTTCCGGAAAGCTCAAAACCTTGATGATTTTCCCCTCGATTTTCAAAGGCGAACATATCAAGCATGAAAAGCAGATCTCGATTTTCACGGGCAAGGATATCACCGTGAAATTCGATCGTCCCGTGGCGCTCCAAATCGACGGTGAGACGGTGCTCGACGTTACCGAATATACCGTTCACGCCAACGTACCCGCGAATAGTAAAGTGGCTCCCGAGGCGGCTCCCGCAGAAGTCTGACACAGGAAACGGGTATGTTTTTGACATTGTTGTTTCTCGCTTCCGCGCTTGCGGGGGCGTGCGGAATTGTCTTTGGAGCCGGGATCAATCCGTGGTGGTTTGCGGCGCTCGTTCCCGGGCTTTTCCTCGGCGCGGAGCTTGTTTATCTGCTCTGCATTCTGGTCATCAGCCTGTTTTTGCCGAAAAAGGAACCGAAGCGGTCCAGCGCATATTGCCGCCTGAATATCCGACTGTTCCTCGCATGGCTCATGCGCGTGCTGAATGTGAAGATCCATTTGAAGGGAACGGAGTTGCTTCCTTCGGAGCCGTGCGTGCTCATTTCCAACCATCGGTCGGCATTCGATCCGATGACGGTTTTGGCAAAGTTGAAACGGAAAAAGCTGCTGTTTATCTCGAAGGAAAGCAACTTTAAATATCCGATCGCGGGTCCGTTCATCCGTCGTGCGGCTTTTCTGCCGATCGACCGCGAAAACGGGATGCGCGCACTGCGAACGCTGAAAAACGCGGCGGATCGCATGATGTCGGAAGGCGTGGATTTCGGCATTTATCCGGAAGGGTCGAGAACCAAAACGGGAGAATTGCAGGAGTTCAAGTCCGGAGCGTTCTATCTTGCAAAGAAGGCGGAAGCGCCGATCGTGGTGATGACGGCGAGAAATACCGAGCTTGTCGGCAAAAAGCCGTTCCGGCGGGTACACGTGTATCTGTACATTTTCGCCGTGATCGACAAAGAGACCGTTCGCGCTACTTCAATGGATGATTTGGCAATCATGACGCACGATATGGTGGAAGAACATTTGAAAGAACTTTCTCAAAACGATAAATGATTGAAAGAACAGGAGGCGCAAACGTGAAGTTCCCGAAGATCAGCCTACATAATCATACCTGCTATTGCGACGGGGAAAACACGCCCGAGGAAATGGTCCTTGCGGCGATCGAAGCAGGTGTGGAGACAATCGGATTTTCGGGTCACTCCTGCACCTCTTTCGATCTTTCCTACTGCATGACGCGGGAAAATACCGCAAAATACCGCGAAGAAATTTTGCGCTTGCGGGAAAAATACCGCGATCGCATTCAAATTCTTCTCGGCATTGAGCGCGATTTCTATGCCGACCCCGACGACGCTCCCTACGATTACGTGATCGGTTCGGTGCATTATATCATTGCCGACGACGGCGCGATCTGCGCGATCGACGAGAGCCGCGAAATCGTTTTGCGGGACGTGAAGGAACATTTCGGCGGGAATATCTACCGCTGGACGCGGCGCTACTATGAAACGCTGGCGCACGTGGTCGAAAAAACGAACTGCAACGTTGTGGGGCATTTCGACCTTGTCCGGAAATACAACGGCGACGGAACGCTGTTCGACAGCGAACTGCCGGACTACCGCTTGGCGGTATTGGACGCGATGGAAGCGCTGACGGAAACCGGCGTGATTTTTGAGATCAACACGAGCGCAGTGAAAGCAGGCGGGCGGAGAACGCCGTACCCGTCGCCCGACATTCTGGACTGGTTGGCGCGGCACGGAGCGAAAACGATCATAACGTCGGACGCGCACCATGCGGGAGACATTCTGTTCGGTTTTGAGGACGCCGCGCTCTATGCGAAGTCCTGCGGCATCGGCGGGTTCACGGTTCCGAGAAACGGAAAGTGGGTCACGGTTCCGATCGGCAGAGAATGAACAATGCAACGGATCAAAAGAAGAAGTACGCCCCGCGGGGCGTACTTCTTCTTTCTATGTTGAGTTAATGGGGGCAAACTTATTCTGCGTCGTCCGTTTTCTCGGAAGCAACTTTTTCGGTTTCTTCTTCGTCCGATGTTTTCGCATCCGCTTTTTTACCGCAGTTGAGAAGCAGGTTGGTCAGGATACCGTGGATGAGCGCGCAGGCAATGGAGGTGATCGTCACTTTGCCGAATGTGAGCGCCATGCCACCGATACCCGTAATCAGGATCACGGAAACGGTGAACAGATTGCGGTTGTCGCCGAGGTCGGCTTTTTGGATCATCTTCAAGCCCGAAACGGCAATGAAGCCGTAGAGGGAGATGCAAACGCCGCCCATTACGCAAGAAGGAATGGTTGCAAGGAAGGTCACGAAAGGAGCAAGGAAGGAAGCAATGATCGCCATGCAGGCAGTCACAAAGATCGTAACGACCGAAGCGTTACCCGAAATCGCCACACAACCGATGGACTCGCCGTAGGTGGTGTTGGGGCAGCCGCCGAAGAACGCGCCCGCGATGGAACCAACGCCGTCACCGAGCAGGGTGTTGGAAAGCCCGGGATCTTCCAACAGATCCTTTTCGATAATGGAAGAAATGTTCTTGTGGTCGGCGAGGTGTTCCGCAAAGACCACGAACGCAACGGGAATGTAAGCCACAGCAATGGTGCCGAAGTATGCGGGCGTGAGGTCTCTAAATCCTTTGAATGCTTTGATAAAGGTGAAATCGGGAACCCAATCCATAGTCTTGAAAAGCGAGAAATTGACGAGCTGAAGCGTTTCGTTGTTGGTGGCAATACCGATCACGGTCAGAATGGTTGCAACAATATATCCGGCGAGGATACCGAGAATGAAGGGAATCATTTTCATCATCTTCTTGCCGAATACCGAACAGAAGATGACGGTTGCAAGAGTGATCAAAGCGCATACCAAGCAGAGAACGCCTTTTGTATTCATAATCCACGAACTGGAGTCCGCATTCCATGAAACATAGTTCAAACCGTTTGTTCCACCGACAGCATCTTTCACCGCGTTGCCCGCGAGCGAAAGACCGATGATGGCGACCGTGGGACCGACCACAACGGCAGGCATCAGCTTGGAGATCCATTTCACGCCGGCGAACTTGGTGATCAGAGCGATCGCAACGTACACAAGACCTGCAAAGATCGCACCGAGGAGCAATCCGGTATATCCGGCAACGGTGTTCGCATAGGCGCCAGCGAAAGCAACGCCCATAGAGCCGAGGAATGCGAAGGACGAGCCGAGGAACACAGGGCTCTTGAAGCGGGTGAAGAGCAGGTACACCAAGGTGCCAACGCCTGCGCCGAAGAGAGCGGCGGATTGGGACATACCGTTGCCGATAATGGCGGGAACGGCGATGGTTGCGGCAAGGATTGCGAGCATTTGTTGCAGAGCGAACACCGCAACTTTGCCGTATCCAATGTCGCGCGGTTTCGCGTCTACATTGTAAACGAGTTTCATGTTTTTTCCTCCCGGAATTTTTTATTTATCAAAACGGCTCGTTTGTACCGTGATGATCGGTGAAGGGTGGCGGCAAAAGAAAAACACCGCCGATGGATATATCTGTTTTCGGGAACAGGGATCCGGCAGTGTTAACGCCATGGAGGGTATTCAATTCAATCCACCAACGCATCTGCCGTTTGTGTTCGGTCAGGTAGTCCGACCATATAATAGTATATCATATTTTCCCGAAATGTCAACCCCTTTTTTTGACATTTTTTGATTTTTTACATAGGGTTGGGAATGTCTCGCAAGCGGAATTTTCCCTGTTCCTTTTTAGTGCGGTTCTAAAATGTTTTTTCGCTCCATATACTGTACCAAACTTTGACCGAGAAAACCGGGGGAGGGATTGAAATGCCTGATTTTGCGATCTATCAAGACATTGCCGAGCGCACGGGCGGCGATATTTACGTTGGAGTGGTGGGTCCTGTGCGAAGCGGGAAATCCACGTTTATCAAGCGGTTCATGGAGGCGGTTGTTCTGCCGAACATCGAGGAAGGGTATTTGCGCGATCGCGCCCGCGACGAACTGCCGCAATCGGCGGCTGGAAAAACGGTGATGACCACCGAACCGAAATTCATTCCCGAGGAGGCCGTTCCGATCCTGCTCGGCGACAATGCGCGGATGCGCGTCCGCATGATCGATTGCGTGGGATATATCGTTCCGGACGCAATGGGGGTGGTGGAGGACGGCGCGCCCCGCATGGTGCGCACCCCGTGGCAGGAGGAACCCATGCCCTTTGCCGAAGCCGCCGAAATGGGTACGCGCAAGGTCATTACCGACCATTCCACAATCGGAATGCTCGTTACCACGGACGGAACCGTCGGGGAGATCCCGCGTGAATCCTATGTGGAAGCGGAAGAGCGCATCGTGGGAGAACTGAAATCGCTCAACAAGCCGTTTGCCGTTATCCTCAATTCCCGCGATCCGTCGTCCGAAGCGGCAACGGCGCTTGCCTACGAATTGGAAGGGAAATACGGCGTTCCCGTAGCGCTTGTTAATTGTCTCGAACTCGACGCCGACGACATTCGGGAGATCCTCGGATTGGTGCTTCAAGAATTTCCCGTGGCGGAAGTATCGGTGTCGCTTCCTGCGTGGACGACCGCACTCGACGAAACGCACCCGATCCGCGCGTCGGTGCTTTCGTCTATCCGCAAATGTGCCGAAAGCGTGAAGAAAACGGGAGACGTCCGCGAGGCGTTCTCGAAAATGAACGAGAACGAATACGTCGCAAACGCGACGGTGGAAAGCCTCGAACTCGGAACGGGCAAAGCAAAGATCGGAATTGAAACCGAACCCGAGCTTTATTATCAGGTTATCAGCGAGCTGACGGGACTTCCGATCACCGACGAAAAAGAACTTATGGAGACCCTGCGCGAGCTTACCGAAATGAAAGCAAAGTACGATAGAGTTGCCGAGGCGCTCCGCGAGGTCGATGAAAAAGGCTATGGGATCGTCATGCCGGATGTGGAAGAATTGCGCCTCGAAGAGCCGAAGATCGCCAAGCAGTCGGGCGGTTACGGCGTCAAACTCCGCGCGGCGGCACAGTCGATCCACATGATCCGCGCCAACATCGAAACCGAGATCAATCCCGTGGTGGGAACCGAGCAACAGTCCGAGGATCTCGTCAAGTATCTGCTCCGCGAATTTGAATCCGACCCGAGAAGCATCTGGCAATCCAATCTTTTCGGAAAATCGCTTTATGAGCTGATCAACGACGGACTTCACGCAAAGCTCGACCATATGCCGGAATCCTCCCGCAAAAAGCTCTCCGAAACGCTTGAACGCATCATCAACGAGGGCAGCAACGGTTTGATCTGCATTTTGCTGTAATTTGTATAGCCATTCAAACGCAGAGCGGTTTTTCTTTCGGGGAAAGCCGCTCTGCGTTTGAAAATTCAAGAAAATAAAACTTGACGAGACGGGGGAATTGTAATATAATAAATGGAGAGAACCGACAGAAAAGAGGACAAGCCATGTTCCATGCGATCAAACATTTCAAAACCATTACCAACCATCGCCATTTGGTCATCGCACATTGTTTCCGCGCGGGGATTGGTCTGCAAGGACTGTTCCACGACCTTTCCAAATATCAGCCGACCGAGTTTATCCCCGGTGCGCGTTACTTTCAGGGAACGCGCAGTCCGAATGAGCGGGAGCGCGAACTTTCGGGGTATTCCGTTGCGTGGATGCACCACAAGGGAAGAAACCGCCATCATTTTGAATACTGGAACGATCTTAACCTGAAAACGAAGCGGTACGAAGCGGCGAGAATGCCGATGCGGTACGTGAAGGAAATGTTCTGTGACCGCGTTGCGGCGAGCAAGATCTATCAAGGGGAAAAATACACCGATCATCATCCGCTCGATTATTATTTGCGCGGCAATGCCCGCTCTCGGATGCACCCCGACACCGCCGACCTTTTGGAATCATGGCTGAAAATGCTCGCCGAAAAAGGTGAGGACGAAACCTTTGCCTATCTCCGCTCCATTCCAAACGATCGTTCCTACGGGCATCGTCCCGTGCTCATGCAACCCGAAGATTTTGCCGAAAATACTGCGAAAAACACGGGAAATACCGCTAAAAATTAAAAACGCAACCGTCGGTTGACAAATTTCCAAGTGCGGTCGATAGATTTTTTTCGCCGCAACCGCTATAATGAAGTTGTCAAAAAAAACTGCAAAAGGAAAGTGAGGATATTGTAAAATGATATTGTCGGAAAAGATCATGACCCTGCGCCGCCGGAACGGGTGGTCGCAGGAAGAACTCGCGGAGCGCCTTGACGTTTCACGTCAATCGGTTTCCAAATGGGAGATGGGGCAAAGCGTTCCCGAATTGGATAAAATCGTGCAAATGAGCAATTTATTCGGCGTCAGCACCGATACCTTGCTCCGTGACGGAATCGACCTCGACGACTTTGCGGCGCAGACCCCTTCCTACGACGAAGGGGAACCGAAAGCGGAAGAACAGAAACCTCGCGAAGAGCAAACGGGAAATTCGCTCAACGAGGGCGACGTCAAAAATTTGCTTTCGGGTGCGCGCCGGAAGAATGTGTGTGTAGCGTTCGGCGTTTCGTTTTGCATCCTTTCCCCGATCCCGTTGGTCATGGGACATATCCTGTTCGGATTGATCTTTTTGTTTTCCATGGTCGCGGGTGCCGTTGCGCTGTTTCTGGTCTCCGACCATATCTGGAAGAGTATCCCCCATTCGACCTATACAAAAGGTGACCGCTTGTCGGCGGACGCCGCCGCCTATGTGCGGGGAAATGCCCGTGCCGCTGCCCGCCGCTTTTTGGTTTTTGATCTGCTTGGCGTGATCCTGTTCATCCTTTCTCCGATCCCGTTGTTGATCACCGCGTTGACGACCGACGGCAAAATGACCTTTATGACGGCGGGAACGGGTGTGGCGATCCTGCTCGGCGTCGTTGCGTTCGGCGTGTTCCTGATATTGTTGAGTTACCCTGAAAATACGATTTGGGAGCGCTTCCGCGCGATTCTCGAAAACCGAATTCCGAAGAGCATCCGCGACGGCGAGGAGCCGCGGGACGCACGTGAACGCGAAAACGACGCCAACCATCCGTTCAGGAGAATTTTCTGGTCTTTGACGACCGCGATTTACCTTTTGGTTTCTTTCCTGACTTCCTATTGGCAGTACACATGGCTCATCTGGCCTGTGGCGGCGATGCTGTTCGCCTCGGTTGATGCAATTTGGAATTATCTCCATCGCGAAGAAAAATATTGAACCGAAAAAAGAAAATCGTGCCCGCGGAGTATTCCGCGGGCACGATTGGTTTATCAAAGAAAAATGTCGTTCCATTCCCATAGATCCCCGTATGACTGCGGGAGAAATTCAAGACTGGTTTTGAGAATATCATCCCGGGAAAAGGGGATAAAACATACCGTTGGATCCGAATAGCTTTTTTTGCGTTCGGGATTGGAATAATACGGAATTAATCTTTCCATGTGACCGTGTAGACTCCTTTCGTCAAACGCAACGTCAGCGTGTAGGTGGGTTCCGATCGGTATCCTGTTGCATAGGGAGCCACTGTGAACGTGACCCATTCGTCATTCGGGATTGTGATGCCCGCGATCGTTGCAGCAAAAAGATAACCGTCATCTCCGCGGAGCGTCTCTGCCGTATAGACCACGGTTTCGCCGTCCACCAGTCCCAAAAGAGAGGAAAACAGTTTCGTGCAGGAAAGAAAGTTCACTTTGTCGGAGTTGTTCACGGAAATCGAAAAGCCCGCTTCGGTGTAAAGAGTTTCGCGGTCGATGCTTGCGATAAACCGAATAGAGACCCGACCGTCCGCTTCGGCAAGCTGTACGCCGTGAAAGCGAACGCCGATCTCCGATTGCCCGATGTCGGAGACGGAGCAATCGGTTTCCGTTGGCGAAACACCGTCTGCTTTTCCGATCAAAGGATCGGAAGAACCGCCCGTCAAGGCACATTTTGCGGTAACGCCGTTCAGTTCGAGAGAAACCTCGCTTGCCGTTGAACTGTCGATCGTGCATTGTGATACCGCGCCAACGGCTTTGCCGGCGTGTTTGCCACCCGTGACCGTTCCGCGCACCTTACAGTTTTGAACGGTCAGATTTCCCTCGACGTTCCCGACCAGACCGCCGGCAATTTTACCGTTCACGCTTCCGTTGTTTGTGCTGTCCAACAGGCTCGTTGTGACTTTTGAGGTTTGACCCTTGATCCTGTCCGCGCGCGCGATGATCCCGCCGCAGAACGCACCGCCGGAAACGGGAGCAAGGTTGAGGATGTTTTGAATTTCCGCACCTTCCGCCACGCGGGCGGCGAGGGGAGCAACGCAGGAGTTTTGATGATTGCCGTCATAGGAGAAGCGGCAACCGCTCCCGATCACGAGATTTCGGATTCGCGCGCCGTTTGCTACACATCCGAACAGTGAAACATAGACAATTTCGTTACTGTCGTTGGAGCAAGACGCGGTCGTCAAATTGTCGATCACATAACCTCGCCCGTCGAAAAGACCCTTGAAGGCACCGCTGGGGAAGGTTTTGTCAAAGGTTCTCATGCCGTTCCCGATGGGCGTGAACGCGGCGACTTGTCCCATATCGATCGAGGCGCAGAGACAAACGCGAACGTTCTCTCCGCGAAAAGGACTGCTGTCGTTCACCAATTCGGAAAAACGAACCAATCCCGCCGCGTCGAAAATGCCGAATAATATGCCGTCAACGGCATCGCCGTTCTCATAGTCGAGAATGTTTGTGATCTCCTCGCCGGAGGAAAAATTCTTTCGCGCCGTTTGCGCCTCATAGCCGACAGCGCCGGTTGGGACGATCGGGAAAGAGAAAATCAAGGCGAGGAAAAGAAGCAAAGTTGTCAGTCTGGAAAAATGTCGTTTCATAGGGAGTCCTTCCAAAAATATTCAACGTATTTTAACATGTTCCGACGGCTTTTGCAAGCACTTTTATCAAATTTCGGATAAGACGACAAAAATCGACAAACAATCAAAAAATGCTTGTGTAATCCGACGGTCGCGGAAAGGATATTTTCCCCATTATGTCGGAAGAAACCGAGAAACGGCGGTCGGTCGGATACGGGAGAGATTTTGCCGACGGTACCGATCCGCGCGCGGGAAAAATCCCAAAATACTTCTTCCGGAAGCGAACGCGGATCATGTCGAATTTTCATAAGAGAAACCCATCGAAAAAAGTAAAAATTATGGGGAAAGACTATTGACTTTTTTCGCCGAAATGTTATAATAATTATAGGTAAAGGTTCACGGACGCGAACCGAGGCTCGAAAGGAAGGGGACGAAACCAATGGCAGAACGTAAAATGCTCGCAATCGATCTCGGCGCTTCCAGCGGCCGCGGCATTGTGGGCTCTTTTAACGGAAATAAAATAACGCTTACGGAGAACCATCGCTTTTCCAACGATCCCGTTACACTGAACGGGACGATGTACTGGGATATTCTCCGTATTTTTCATAAAATCAAGCAATCGGTAGGGAAAACGGTGGTCGACGGCGAGAAGATCGCTTCCATGGGGATCGACACATGGGGCGTGGACTATGCGCTCCTTGACCGAGGAGGACAAATGCTTTCCAACCCCGTTCACTACCGCGACCGCCGCACCGAGGGCGCACAGGAAAAGGTGGCGAAGCGGGTCGATCCGAAGGAGCTGTACGGTGTGGCGGGAATTCAGACGATGAATTTCAACACGATCTACCAGCTTGCCGTGGAAAGTCCCGAACGCTTGGCAAACGCCGCGCGGATGCTCAACGTTCCCGATCTGCTCAACTATTTTCTCACGGGAAAGATGTGCAATGAATATACCATCCTTTCCACGGGCGCTTTGCTCGACGCGAAAAAGCGGGATTACGCATGGGAGCTCATCGATCGGCTGAATCTGCCGCGTCACCTGTTCGGAAAGATCGTCCAACCCGGAACCGATCTCGGGACGCTTTTGCCGCAGGTGCAGGAGGAAACGGGAAAAACCGACTTGCGCGTTCTGACTGTCGCTTCGCATGATACAGCCAGTGCGATCGTTGCCGTTCCGAGCCGCGAAAAAGACTTTATCTATATCAGCAGCGGGACGTGGTCGCTCATGGGAACCGAGCTTCCCGAGCCGCTCATCAACGACGCGAGCAGGGAACTCAACTTTACCAACGAAGGCGGAGCGAACGGAACCGTTCGGTTCTTGAAGAACATTATGGGACTTTGGATCATTCAGGAGTCCCGCCGTCAATGGAAGCGGGAAGGAAACGAGTATTCCTTCGCACAGCTCGAAGCATGGGCGAGAGAATGCCCGCCTTTGCGGTGTTTCGTGGACGTGGACGACGCGTCGTTTGCCACCCCGGGCAATATGCCCGAGCGCATTCGCGAATATTGCCGCAAAACGGGGCAATACGTCCCGCAAACGGTCGGCGAGGTGGTTCGCTGTATCTATGAAAGCCTCGCGCTGAAATACCGTTCGGTCGTTGAAAAAATACAGAAGCTTCAAGGAAAGAAAGCGAAGGTGATTCACGTTGTCGGAGGCGGGACAAAGGATCGTTTCCTCTCCGCCATGACCGCGGACGCCTGCGGAATTCCCGTTGCGGCGGGGCCGGAGGAAGCCACCGCCATCGGCAACCTGATGGTGCAGGCAATGGCGGCTGGCGATGTCGCGAACCTCGCCGAGGCGCGGGAGATCATTTCCGCATCCTTTGAGCTCAAACATTACGAGCCTTCCGCCGAAAAGAGCCTGTGGGACGACGCCTACGGCAGATATTGTGCATTATCCGTTCAATGAACGGTAATATCCGACAAAAACAAACCCGTCGGGATTGCAAGGCATTGCGGTCATTGGGGCGCCCGCAAGGGCAAAGAAAAACAAAATTCCGGAGGTATTTATGAAGGACAATCGTTGCGGAGAACTTGGCGTGATCGGCATGAAGGGATGCGAACAATTCGCGAGCCAAGTGGATTACTATTTGAGAGACTGGCGTCGCCACGGTGGGGACGCGACCTTTTTGGTGGAAGCGAATTGTCCGAGGTTCGGTTCTGGCGAAGCCAAAGGAATGATCAACGAATCTATGCGAGGAAAGGACGTTTACATCATTTGCGACACGTTTAACTACGGCGTGACGTATAAAATGTACGGTCAGATGGTTCCGATGAGTCCGGACGACCACTACGCGGATCTCAAACGTATCATTGCCGCTATCGGCGGTAAGGCGCGCCGCATCACCGTGATCATGCCCATGCTCTACGAGGGCAGACAGCACCGCAGAGCGCACCGCGAATCCCTGGACTGCGCGATCATGCTCCAGGAGCTTGTCGCAATGGGCGTTTCCAACATTCTGACGTTCGATGCGCATGACCCGCGCATTTGCAACGCGATCCCGCTTTTCGGTTTCGATAACGTCCAACCGACCTACCAGATGATCAAGGCATTGGTTCGCGCGGTTCCCGATGTGGTGATCGACAAAGACCATGCCGCCATCATCTCCCCCGACGAAGGAGCCATGCACCGTTGTATGTATTACAGCTCGGTGTTGGGACTTGATATCGGTATGTTCTATAAGCGCCGCAACTATTCCGTTGTCGTCAACGGCAGAAACCCGATCGAGGCGCATGAATATCTCGGACAGGATCTGCACGGCAAGGACGCGATTGTGGTGGACGACATGATCTCGTCCGGTGAATCCATGATCGACGTTTGTCGTCAGCTCAAAGAGAAAGGCGCTTCGCGCGTGTTCTGCTTTGCAACCTTCGGGTTGTTTACCGACGGTTTCGATAAATTCGATCAAGCGGCAAAGGACGGCGTGATCGACAAGGTTTTGACCACAAACCTTGTGTACCGTCGCCCCGAGCTTGCGGAGAAACCGTGGTATGTGGAAGTGAATATGTGCAAATATGTGGCGTACTTGATCGACACGCTTAACAACGACGAAAGTATCAGCGCGCTTCTCAACCCCGTCAATCGCATTCAGAGCTTGATGGAAAAACATCGCAGCGCACTCGCTTCACAAATGCAGATAAACTTTGAAAAATAAAAAGTAAGAAAAAGCAGGATCGCGCCTGTCCACGGAGCGACCCTGTTTTTTCTTTTGTATTCAATAAAAAGTGTTGGGAAGGGACATCCTTCTATTGACAAATCCACCGTTTTGTGCTACAATATAATGTATCTTTGAAATGCGCCAAAGGGCTCGGAGCAGTCGCGGTGCGGAAAGGATTGCGAAATGAAAATACTCATCGCGGGCGACGGAAAACTCGGAGAAACACTTGCGCGGCAACTCTCGTTGGAAGGACATGAAATTACCCTTGTGGACCCGGACGCCGCCGTTTTGGAATCGAGCGTCAACCGATATGACGTTATGGCGGTTCAGGGCAACTGCGCGGCAATGGACGTCTTGCGCGACGCGGGCGTGGAAACGTCCGATTTGCTCATAGCCGTAACGGGGATCGACGAAGTCAACCTTCTTTGCTGTACCACCGCGCACTGGATCAATCCGAATCTGCACACCATTGCGCGCATCCGCAATCCCGAATATGCCGAGCAGGCATACGCCATGCGGGATGCTTTCGCAATTTCCATGACGGTCAACCCCGATTTGCAGGCGGCAACCGAGATCGAGCGATTGCTCAAATACCCGGGCTTTCTCAAACGGGATTCGTTTGCCAAGGGCCGAATGGAGATCGTGGAGCTTCGGCTGGATGAGGACAGCAAGCTCTGCAACGTTCCTTTGAGCGGGCTGAACGGCATTACCAAATGCAAAGTGTTGGTCTGCGCGGTGGTGCGGGACGGCGTTGCCGTTACTCCGGACGGCAATTTCGTTTTAATGGAAGGCGACCGTCTTTTCGTAACGGCACCGACGGATACGCTGTCCGTTCTTTTGAAAAACCTCGGGATCATCACGCATCGCGTTCAGCGCGTGATGATCGTTGGCGGCGGAAAGGTCAGCTATTATCTTGCGGACGCGCTCCAAAAGAGCCATATCGACGTGCAATTGATCGAACGCGACGAAGATCGTTGCCGCACGCTTGCGGATCAGTTGCCGAAAATCAATGTGATTCGCGGGGACGCGAGCGACCAATCGTTGTTGGAAAGCGAGGGGCTGGCGTCAAGTTCGGCGTTGGTCGCGCTCACGGGGTTAGATGAGTTGAATATGGTTGTGGCGCTCTACGGAAAGCGGAACAACGTGCCGCAGATCATTACCAAAATGAGCCGCATCGAGGATACTTCCGTGATCGACAATCTTTCTCTCGGAAGCGTGATCAGTCCGAGAAACCTTTGCTGCAATACCATTGTGCGGTATGTCCGCGCCATGCAGAACCAGGTCGGCGCCGCTGTTACGGTTCACTCCATTGCGGACGGGAAAGCGGAAGCCACCGAATTTCTCATTGATAAAGATACGCCGCATTGCGGGGAACCGCTCAAAAACCTGAAACTGCGCGAAAATGTGCTGGTCGTGGGGATCAGTCGCGGCAATACCACCGAGATCCCGAACGGCGATTCCACATTCCACGAGGGCGATTCGGTTGTGATCGTGTCGAGCGGAACGGGCGTGATCGGGCATTTCAGCGACATCTTTGCGTAAATCGGGGGAGCGTCTATGAACTATCGTATGATCGGCAGGATCAATTCCTTTATCCTGCTTATCGAGGCTCTGTTTATGATCCCCGCGATGTTGCTTGCTTTGGCGGATCGGGATTTTGCGGTCGTGCGGGCGTTTCTGATCTCCATTGGGATCATTGCCGTCGTTTCGGGATTGCTGATTTTTCTTTGCCGCCATGCCAAGCGCGGGTTTTATGCGCGCGAAGGTTTTGTGTGCGTCGGTTTCGGATGGATTTTGATGAGTTTGTTCGGATCTGTTCCGTACTGGCTTTCGGGAGAGATTCCCAATGCGCTCAACGCCGTTTTTGAAACGGTTTCGGGCTTTACCACCACGGGGGCGTCGATTGTTCGTTCCGTGGAAGATCTTGCCCGCGCCACCAACTATTGGAGATGTTTCACTCATTGGCTCGGCGGAATGGGCGTTCTGGTCTTTCTCTTGGCGATCGCGCCGATCGGAGGAGAGAGCGAAGGCTTTACCATGCACCTTTTGCGTGCGGAAAGCCCGGGACCGAGCGTTGGCAAACTGGTGCCGAGAATGCGGCGGACGGCGGCGATCCTCTATATCATCTACGTTTTGCTGACGTTGTTCGATTTTCTGTTTCTCCTGTGTGGCGGAATGCCTACATTCGACGCAATTTGCACCGCGTTCGCAACGGCGGGAACGGGTGGCTTCGGCATTAAAAACGACAGCCTTGCGAGTTACAGCCCCTATATTCAGAATGTTTGCACCGCGTTCATGCTGTTGTTCGGCGTGAATTTCAGTTGCTATTATCTCATCCTTTTGCGGCAGGTTCGCAACGTGTTCCGCGACGAGGAATTCCGCCTCTACTGGGGGATTGTGATTGCCTCCACGTTTCTCATCGCGTGGAATTTGCGGGGCGTTGCGACCGCGTTGGGTTATACCTCGTTCGGGGAGACTCTGCGGCATTCGGCATTTCAGGTTTCGTCGATCCTGACGACCACGGGATTTGTGACGACCGACTTTGACCTTTGGCCAACCTTTTCCAAAGCGATCCTGCTTTGCCTCATGGCGATCGGCGCCTGCGCGGGAAGCACGGGCGGCGGATTGAAATGCGCGCGGTTGCTTTTGCTTGTCAAAGCATTGGCGCGCAACATCCGGCAGTTGTTGCGCCCGAACAGCGTAAAGGTCATTCACATCAACGGCAGACAAACGGATGAGCGAACGGTCACGAACACCAACGCCTATCTTGCCGCGTACGTTGCGATCCTCGTCGTCAGTATCCTTTTGGTTTCAATCGATCGCGTTTCGCTCATCACCGGTTCCACGGCGGTACTTGCCTGCATGAACAATATCGGACCCGGACTTGAAGTCGTCGGGCCGACAGGAACTTATGCGGATTTGAGTGCACTTTCCAAAATCGTACTGATCGTTGATATGCTGGCGGGACGATTGGAGATTTTCCCCATTCTGATCCTTTTCAGCGGGAGAACTTGGAAACGCTATTGATAAATGCGCTCCGAAAAAACGTGCCGTTTCTCTCTTAAGGGGGAAACGGCACATTTTTCTATTCACTGTGAAGAAAGCGGCGAAATTTCGCAGAGCCTGCGAATGTCGTCGGCAGAAGCGATCACAAATCGGGTTTCCAACCGCTCCCGGTGGCGGGCGACAAAAGCCGATGTAGCGGTTGTCGTCGGGATGAGATAAAGAATGACTTCGGAAGCCCGATTTGCGTCGGCAAAGTCTTCCAATGCGGTCAAAAGCAGCTCGTCGTGGGAAAAACTGCAAACAAAGTGAAACTTCATCGTCAGGGAAAGGCGGCGCAGGAAGGAAACCCTCTCGCAGAATACATGGGAGATCAGTCGGTGGCGGTGAAAGAGGCGACGCGACAAATTACCGGCATTTGCGGAATATCCGAGCAAAATGGGAGAGAGTTCGCCCGAAAGAACGTCGTTTGCGAGAAAATCCAAAAAGTCACCTTCTTTCCGTTTTTTCGTACTCTATTTTACCATATTTTACGGGAAAAGAAAAGGGACGGACAAAAAATATTTCAAAAAAATAATGAAAATCTTGCATTTTCCATCTTTTTTGATTATAATGATAACAGAACCTCCAAAAACGGATGATAAATGACCCGATGAAGGAAAAAGCAGATGAAAAAAGAAGTGCTTTACCGTGTGTTTTCCCGTATGCCGACCATGAAAACCGAGCGGCTGACCTTGCGACGGCTGACGGTTGGCGACGCGGCGGATATGTTTGAATACGCGCGACGCGAGGACGTGACCCGTTATTTGACGTGGAGACCGCACCCGGACCGCGCCTACACAAGAGAATATCTCGAATACCTCGGCGGGCGTTACGCTGTGGGGATGTTTTACGATTGGGCGATCGTTTATGAAGCGGACGGAAAAATGATCGGCACCTGTGGCTTTACCTCGTTCAACTGCACGCATGACAGCGCCGAGGTGGGTTACGTGCTTAACCCTGCCTACTGGGGAAAGGGGATTGCCGGAGAGGCTTTGGAAAGCGTGCTGCAATTCGGATTTGAGGACTTGAAACTACATCGGATCGAAGCCAATTTCATCAAGGGAAACGAACGCTCCCGCCATGTTATGGAGAAAGCGGGCATGACGTTTGAAGGTTATCGGCGCGAATCCATGCACGTAAAAGGAAGCTATGTCACGGTCGGCGTTTGCGCCATTCTGGCGCCGGAGTGGCGCCTGCGGCATTTTCCCACGGAATGAAATGAATATACATGAAAAGCGGGAAGCCGCGTGCCAAAGCACGCGGCTTCCTTGTCTTTTTGCACAGGATCAGGAACGAAGGGTCAGACCCATGCGGAATTTCAGATCGCTCAAAATCTTTTTGCTCACTTTGTCCGCTTCTTCCACCGTCAAAGTGCGATCGGCGGCGCGGAGCGTGACGCGGAGAGAAACCGATTTTTTACCTTCCCCGACCTGCTCACCGCGGTAAATATCAAAGAGTGTGATTTTTTCCACGAGTTTGCCGCCTGCGCGCTTCATCACGCCCTCGATCGCGCCGACTTCCGTATCCTCGTCGCAAACGAAGGAGAAATCGCGTGTGGTGGCGGGATACTTGGGCAGGGGCTTGTAGGTCTTTTTCGGGTTCACGCGAGCGAAAATTTCGTCAAATGCAAGCTCGGCGATCAGAACGGGCTGGGTAAACCCGTAATTTGCCGCCATGCGCGGATCGGCTTGACCGACCACACCGAGAACGGTTCCGTCCTCCGCCGTGATTTTGGCGCAGCGCCCGGGGTGGTAGGATGGATTTTCGGTTTCCGCCGTGAATTCCGCCGCAACGTCGCCGCGGGTCAAGATCGCTTCGCAAACGCCTTTGATCGTGTAGAAATCCGCGTTGCCGTAAAGCCCGAGCGTGAGAACGCGCTTTTCGTCGGGCAGTTCATCGGGGTTCTCGTGCGGCAGATAGACGGTTGCAAGCTCGAAAAGACGCACGTTTTCGTTGTTGAAGTTGTTATTCCGCGCCAACACTTCCATCATCGAAGGGAGCGCGGTGGTGCGCATCACGCTCGTATCCTCGCCCAAGGGGTTGGAAATGACGACGGAACGGCGAAGTGGGCTCTCGGCGGGGAGACGGATCTTATCGTAGCATTTGGGGCTGATGAAAGAGAACGTGTGGATCTGCGAGAGATCGAGCCCCGTGAGTTGAAGCTCTGTTTCAAGCTCGTATTGCTGACGCGGCGAACGCCCGCCGAGGGTGGTTTCCGCGTTCATGCGGGAAGTTTCGATCTTGTCGTACCCCCAAACGCGGACGACTTCTTCGGCAATGTCGTTCATGCAGGCGAGATCGGCGCGGTAGGAAGGAACGGTGATGGTTCCGTCCGAGACCTTGCAGCCGAGACTTTCAAGTGTTTTCACCATGTGTTCGGTCGGAATTTTCGTTCCGAGGAAAGCATTGTAGCGATCGGGCGTGAAGGGAAGAACCGTCAGGGGCTTTACGGTGGGATAAACGTCGATCACACCGTCCACGACTTCGCCCGCGCCGAGCAACTCCACCAATTCGCAGGCGCGTTCCAACCCTGCCATGCAGTTTTCGGGGTCAAGCCCTTTCTCGAAGCGGGAGGACGACTCGGTGCGCATGGCGTTTTTCTTGGCGGTCACACGAACCGACGCACCGTTGAAGCAGGCGGATTCAAACACGACCGTTGCGGTTTCGGGAAGGATCTCGGAGTTGGCGCCGCCCATCACACCGGCGAGCGCGCACGCCTTTTTCCCGTCGGCAATGACGAGCATGGAAGAATCGAGCACGTGGTCGGTGTTGTCGAGCGAACGGAAGTTTTCACCTTCCGACGCGCGGCGGACATGAATGGAAGAACCTTCGAGGCATTGGTAGTCGAATGCGTGCATCGGCTGACCGTATTCGAGCATGACATAGTTGGTGATGTCCACGATGTTGTTGATCGGGCGGACGCCGGACGCGCGCAAACGCATCCGCATCCAGAGCGGAGAAGGCGCGATCTTCACGTTTTTGACCACGCGCGCGCAGTAGCGGTAGCAAAGATCGGGTGCGTCGATGCTCACGTTCAGATAGTTTCCGATCTTGTCGCCGTCCTTCGTTCCTTTGACCTTCGGAGTGGGGACGCGAAGCGGACGGTCGAAGGAGACCGCCGTCTCTCGCGCAAGCCCGATGACCGAAAGACAGTCGGGACGGTTGGACGTAATTTCAAATTCCACAACGGTATCGCGCATCAAAAGGGCGTCGCGGATGTCTGCGCCCAGTTTGTCGGCGCAATCGTCGTCGAGAATGAGAATGCCGTTTTCTTCCTTGCCGGGCATATCGTGCGCCGAGAGTTGAAGCTCGCCCATGGAGCAGAGCATTCCGTTTGATTCCACGCCGCGCAGTTTGCCCGCTTTGATGACAACGTCGCCCGGGAGCTTCGCAACGGGGAGCGCCGCGGGAACGAGCGCGCCCACAAACAGATTTTGCGCGCCTGTCACGATTTGAATGTCGTGCCCGCGTTCGCCGGCGTCGATCTTACAGACCCAAAGGTGGTCGGAATCGGGATGGCGTTCCATGGCAGTCACTTTCGCGACCACAACGTTTTCAATGTCCTCGGCGAGGACTTCAAAGCCTTCCACCTTGGAGCCGGTGGCGGTCAGACGGTCGCAATAGGTATGGTTGTCGATCTCATTGACGTCAACGAAGTCCGAGAGCCAATTTCTGGAAAGATTCATAATTCGATGTTCTCCTTTTCTTAAAATTGGTTCAGAAAACGCTGATCGTTTTCATAGAACAAGCGGATGTCGTCGATCCCGCGCGAGATCATGGTGATTCGTTCGATTCCGAGCCCAAAGGCAAATCCGGAATATTCTTCGGGGTCAATGCCGCAGTTGGAGAGAACGAACGGGTGAACCATTCCCGCACCGAGAATTTCGATCCAACCCTCGCCCTTGCAGAGGCGGCAACCCTTGCCGCCGCAAACGAAGCAGGAAGCGTCCACTTCCGCCGAAGGCTCCGTGAACGGGAAGTGATGCGGGCGGAAGCGAATGCGCGTATTCTCGCCGAACATCTTTTTCGCAAAGGTTTCAAGCGTTCCTTTCAAGTCTCCCATGGTGATCCCCTTGTCCACAACGAGCCCTTCGAGTTGATGGAAAAGCGGGGAATGGGTCGAGTCGAGGGCGTCCGAACGGTAAACGCGACCCGGGGAGATGATGCGGATCGGCGGTTTGCGATGTTCCATGGTGCGCACCTGAACGGGCGACGTTTGGGAGCGGAGCAGAATTTTATCGGTGATATAGAAGGTATCCTGCGTATCACGGGCGGGGTGGTTCTCCGGAATGTTGAGCGCTTGGAAATTGTAGTAATCAAGCTCTACTTCGGGACCCTCCACCACCTGGAAACCCATGCCGATAAAAATATCTTCCAGATCGCGGCGGACTTTGGTGAGCGGATGGATATGACCCGCAGGAAGCGCAGTCCCCGGGACGGTAACATCCAGCTTTTCGGCTCTCAGTTTGCGTTCCAGCCCCTTTGCCTGCGCTTCCTGCACTTTTTTGGCAATGGCGGCTTCAATGCTTTCGCGAATGTCGTTCGCAAGCTGACCGATTTTCGGACGTTCTTCGGGCGTGAGCGATCCCATTCCGCGGAGAACGGCGGTCAGTTCGCCTTTTTTTCCGAGGTAACGGACTTTGATTTGTTCCAATGTGGCGTCCGTTGCGGTGTCGATGGCGTTCAACGCCGCTTCTCTGATCTGGTTGAGCTTTTCTTTCATTTGCTGTTCCTTTCTTTCCGATAGATGTTCGTTTTGAAGGCGTGAGGAGCGGGGAACAAGATCCGAAAAAAACAAAATCCCGCCCCACAGAACTGGGACGAGACGAAAAAACACCCCGCGGTACCACCCGATTTTCGGCGCAAAGCCAACACTTTGACGGCGGATAACGGCGCCTGCCGGATCGGACTACCGAAAAATTTCACCCGATCTGCTCCGAAGGGAAATGCGCACCGCAACGGTTTGTTCCGCTTTCAGCCGCGGCGGAACTCTCTGCAAAGCCGTTTTACGGATTGCCGACTTCATCCATGCATTTTCTACATTGGATAGTATAACATCTTTTTCTTTCTTTTTCAAGTGTTTTTTTGATTTTTTTCAAAAAAGAAATAAGAAACCGGGCAACGTTTCTTTTTCGGAACGTTGCCCGGTTGTTTTTCGGTTATTTTTTCGGCTCTTCTTTGAGCCCGAAGTTGTCCCAGTTCACGTTCGGGAACTTGTAGAACACATAGGTATATTTCGCGTAATTTTTGAGGCTGACTTTCGCAAAGAGCGCGGGAACATAGTAGTTCTTTTGAACGCCGGAAAGGTACTTGGTGTTTGTGAGCGTTGCGTTTTTGTTGAACACCACGGGGATCACGGGCATATCTTCCATCAAAAGTTTTTCCGCTTCATGGAGCAGAGTTGCTTTTTGTGTTGCCCATTTGTCGGATTTATCCGTCGGCGTAATGCCGTAGGTCGCGTAAACTTCGGTCACGGCTTTGTAGGTGGCGATATACTCGTCATAGCTTCCCAATCCGAAGCTGTAATAGGGGTTGGTGTCGGGGTTATCGAAAACCGCCGGAGCGGGTTCCGCTTCCATTTTGGCATAGTAGGGAATGAAGTAGATCGCTTCCATCAAGTTGTTGTAGGCGGTGCTGTCGTAGCCGGTCAGGTGCGTGTTTTGCGTGTAATCGCTGTTTTCATTCATCGTGGCACTGCCGGAGAATCCGCGGGCAAAACTCGAAAGCATTGCATAGGCGGACGGGGCATAGGCGTTGTAGTCGAGCACGATCGCCTCGAATTTACCCCTTTGGATCGCTTCCACGAAAAGATCGTCGCAAACGTCGTCCGGTGTGGTCACTTGATCGCCTTCTTTGCGTCGGTCGTTGTTTTGAATGGTTTCCACGGTCTCGACCGTAACGGGAAAACCGAGCTGCTTCCATGCTTCGGCAATCAGCTTTGCCATGGCGATATGAACTTCGTCGTAGGCGGCAACCTTGAGTGTGAAGGGGAAGTTTGCGGCGTTGAAGCCCGCAATTCCGACCTGTGCAAGCTCGGCTTTCGCGGCTGCGAGATCGGACGTTGCGGCAAGCAGATCGCCGCCGGTTTTGCGGAAGGAGCCGGAAGTGCCTTTTTCAAAGACGGGGTTTCCGATCAAAGCGGTCGCGGCATCGGCATAGACTGCGGCGTTGGCGATCGCTTCACGGTCGAGCACAAGCGACAGCGCACGGCGAACGTGAACGTCCGCAAACAGTTTTTCCCCGTTGATCACGGCGTTTTCATTCAAATAGGAAACGAAGGTGGAGAGCGCGTCGGTGACTTTCACGTGCTTGGCGACATATTCGTCGCCGCGCAGGGAAAGCGGGATCGAACCGATGTAGAAGAGATGATTGTTCTTGTATTCTTCGAGCAACACTTCGTCGGTCATCGTGCAGTCCACGAGAATACGGTAGGGCGATACGTACTTATCCAGTTTGTCTTTGTCGCGGTCACGGTAGTAATAGGCGTTGCGCTCCAACACGAAGGACTTGATTTTTTTCACATTGTATTTTTTGACGGTGTCGAGAAGGTTTCCATCTTCATCCAACGCGTAGTCATCTTCCGCTTGAAGTGCTTTTCCTTTTTCATCCTTTAATTCGTCTTTGCCGGTATAGGTGATTTTCGACATTTTGAAAGGACCGTTCGTTACGAGAGTGGAAGCTTTTTTCGCCCAGTCGTCGTTTTTCTTGATGGTTGCTTCGAGCAGGGGGGCGGTTGCCACGTTGGTCAGATTAAGCAGAAACTCGTTGACGTCCACGTTATCCTCGAACGTGATACGGACTACCTGTTGTTCAACGGCTTCCACCATCAGGTCGTCCTTGGTCATAAGCCCTTGATTGTAGGCACGCGCGTTTTTGATGTCGAAGAGGAGAGATGCGGCGGCAAACCCGTTGTTGGAATCGAGCAAACGTCTCCAAGAGAAAATGCAGTCGTTCGCCGTGAGTGCATAGGTACCGTTGCTCCAATAGGTGGGGCGAAGCGTGATCTCCATGTGAACGCCGTCATCGTCCGTAAACACCTTGTAGCTTTTTGCCAACGCGCCTTTGATCTTTCCGTTAGGCGTTAAGGTGAACAGTGTTTCATACATCAAATTCAGCACATTGATCGCGTCGGTATTATAATACGCGTTTGCGGGGTCGAAATCATAGATCTCGTCGGTGAGATACATGGGGATATAAGCGCCCTTATCGTCGCCGGATAAGCCCTTGCATCCCGCAAGAACCCCTGTCAAAAGGGTAAGGCAGAGAATGAAAGCAGAAATTCGCTTCAACATAGTAGCAGAACAACCTCCTCGTGGAAAGAAAAATCGGTAAAAGTTCCTTTTACAGACTACACACATCAATATTCTATCATATTTTTTGCGGAATTGCAAGAGCAAACCAAAGATTTTCATGTATAATTTGTTAAAATTCTTGGGAAATTAGCGATATCATCCACGAAAAAGGGAGAAAAACATGGCGGAATATGAAATGCGAAGCGATCTCGCGCGGGAAGTGCTTATCGGGAACGGAGAAACGATCCCCGGCGTTTTGGAGAACGAGCATGAAAGCGGTGGATTTTCCGTTCATTGCGTTCGTATTTGCGAGGAGAACGCGGCAAAACGAATCGGAAAGCCGATCGGCACCTATCTGACCGTGGATTGCGGGAGAGCCGACCGCTTGGATGCGGAGACACGGGAACGGCTTGCCCGTGTTTTGTCGGGAGAACTGCGCGGGCTGGCGGAAGCGACTTGCGGGAAACGCCCCGACGAGAATTTTTCGGTTCTGATCGTCGGGCTCGGGAATGCGTCTCTTACCGCCGACGCGATCGGACCCATCACCGTTCGCCGGCTGAACGCGACTGCGCATTTACGGGAGGCAGACCCCGAATTATATCGGTCGCTTGGTTGTTCGGCGGTGTCGCTGATCGCTCCTGGCGTGCTCGGGCAAAGCGGGATCGAGACGGGAACGGTAGTGGCGGCAGTTTCCAAAGAGGCGTCGCCCGACTTGATTGTTGTCATTGACGCACTTGTGGCGAGGGATCTGGAACGCCTTGCGTCCACTTTTCAATTGTCGGACGTCGGGATCGTCCCGGGTTCGGGCGTTGGCAATCACCGACAGGCGCTCACGCGCGAACGGTTGGGAGTTCCCGTGTTGGCGATCGGCGTTCCCACGGTGGTGGGGTCGTCCACACTGGTTTATGACGCACTCGCGCGATCCGGCATGGAAGAACCTTGCGAGGAATTGCGCGCCGTGCTGGAAAACGGACGGAATTTTTTCGTTTCGCTCAAAGAAAGCGACATGGTCACGGAGCAGGTTTGCGCGATCCTTTCCCGCGCCCTTTCTTTGGCTTTTTCAGGAGGAATGGAGCTTTGACGCGCGAGGCATAAAAACGGGCGAAACCGCATAAAATTGCGCAGAATACGTATATATTAAGGAGGCTTTCGGAGAAATGAAACGGGATACCAACGGTCGGTTACCGGCACCTGTCGAACGGGTTCGGTTGAAAAACCCGATCGGGCGACCGCTGTTTCGGTTGTTTGCTTTTATTGTTTGCTTGGCGGTTTTTGTCGCGGTTTTTGCGGTCAGCGGTATTTGGTCGAATAGGGGAACCGCGGAAGGAACCTTTTTCGGCGGACTTTTCCATCGCAAGCGGGTCACGCAAATTCCAGAAGCCGACGTTCCACCTGCCGAACCGTCCGACGCGACCGAGGAACCGCCGCGAGAGATGCCCGCAAAACGTCCCGACGGAGCAGTCTCGGTTTTTACGCAAACGATTTCGGGAAATATTCGGGAGCAGAGCGAAACGCCGTGGCGCCTCGAACGATCGGACGGAGCTCCCGAAGTTTTAATCGTTTGCACTTATCCGCAGGATGCGTACCTTGCCGAGCCTGCGGAATGGATCGACGGTTCCTTCGGTGACGCCATTGTTTCGCAGGACGGTTTCCGATGCGTTACGGCGGTAGGCAAGGCTTTGCGGGACGCGCTCGCTTCAAATGGGGTCGAAGCGGTTTATGCGGAAACGGAAGCAAGCCAAACGCTCCGAGGCGCTTACGCGCGTTCTGCGGCGGTGATTGCGGAATGGTTGAAACGCTGCCCGACCGTTCGCTATGTTGTGGATGTCGGTCGGGATGTTCTGTTTGATGGCGAAGGGCGTTGTCTCCGAACCGCAGCGGGGAATGCCTCGCCCTCGATCGCGCAGGTTTCGGCTGTGGTAGGAACCGATCATGGCGGGGTGTCATGCCCCGCGTGGGAAGAAAATCTCGCTTTTGCCGAGGCGTTCGGAAGAGAAATGGAGCGGGAATGTCCAAAGTCTTTTCGCGGCGTAACGCTTCGTACATCACCCGTTAATCAGCAGTTCGCTCCACGCTCGCTCAAACTCGAAATCGGTTCCTGTGCCAACACGATCGAGGAAGCAACGCGCGCGGCGCAACTTGCTGGAAAGGCTTTGGCAAACATCCTTACGCAATAACAAAACGGCGCGCCGCAAACGGATTTTGCGGCGCGCCGTTTTG
>JAGAEA010000020.1 GCA_017613355.1 Clostridia bacterium | reverse complement strand
GGGGATGCCCGCCTTTTGGCGGGCATCCCCCGTTTATTGATTTTTGTCATTCTTTTTCGGGATCGACGGGACAACCGAGAAACGCATTGGTACCGACGTCCGTCACGCCGCCGAGCGAGACCCGTTCCAGAGCGGTACATCCCGCGCAAGCCGCGTCGCCCACCGATCGGCAGGCTTGGGGCAGAGTCAATTCCTTCAAAGCGGTACACCCGCTCAACGCGCGCGCGCCGACGGCAGTCAACGTTTCGGGCAGCGCAAGCGTTTGGAGCGACCGACATTCAAACAAAGCGAAATCCGGCAAAGCGGTGCAGCCTTCGGTCAAGGTCACCTGCCGCAGATACGGCGAATAGAATCTTTCCGAAAACGCGGACGTCGTTGCGCCGAACAGGTAACCGAGGTAGGTGTTCGTCTCCCTTGTTTCGCCGATATAGGGCAGGGTCACCTCGGTCAGCTCGTTGCAATCGCGCAATGCCGCAAATCCGATCTCTTCCAGCGTGTTTCCGAATTTCAGCGAGCGAAGCGACGAACAGGCGTCAAACGCGTGTGCGCCGACCGAAATCAAATGTTCCGTGTTGACCGCTCGCAATCGGTTGCATTGGCTGAACGCGTAATCACCCACGGCGGTCATGCTCTCGGAAAGACGGACGGCAACCAAATCGTTGCAATCGAAAAGCGCATGATCGGGAAGAGCCTCGCCGCCCCGCAATTCCAAGCAAACAAGCGTTCTCAACGCGGGTTGATTGTTGCTTTGATAGCTTGAAGCTCCCCAAAAATACCCGAGATAGCCCTGCTCCGCCGCTGTCGGAAAAGGGGTGCGGAGCGCGGTCAGAGTCGTCCCTTCGAGGATCCCTTCCCCGAAACCGGTCACGGTGTCGGGCAATACCAGAACTTCGAGGTTGTCCATCTCCGCAAACGCGCCGTTACCGATCGCGGTCACGGGTACGCCCCCGAGCCGATCGGGAACACGAACGCGACCGCCCGCGCCGACATAGGCGGTCACGGTTGCGGAACCGTTCTCCGCGGTAAAGGTGAAATCGGTTTCTTCATTCGGAAAGATCGTTTCAAAATAACCGTTCAAAAGCGCATCGTAGTCGGTATCGTCGGGCGTGAGTTCGGGAAGCGGTCGGGGTGCTTGTGCGTCCGTTGTTTCGGTTGTCGTTTCCGTCTGTTTCTTCGATCTGTCGCACGCGGGAAAAAACAAAATACACACGGCAAGCAACGCCAGAAGTCTTTTCATTTCTTTGGCTCCCTTTCCTTGATTTCATTGCTATTATTTTATCACAAGACGATGTTCTCTGCAAGTCTTTTTTGATTTTTTTGTAAAATCGGCGACGCTTCCCTTGTAAACGGCGCTTCGGAATGATATAATAAAAGCAGAACATTTCCGCGAGAAAGGAGAATGACGTATGCGATTTTCGATTACCGAAGTCGACGACGGCACGTCGGTTCGCGCGTTTCTCGCGTTGCGCCTCTCCCCTTCCGCGAAAATGCTGAAATACCTCAAATACCGCGAGGACGGCATTCTCGTCAACGGCACACGCGTGACGGTTCGTTACGTTCTGCACACGGGAGACGTGTTGACGCTCGCCGTTTCGGACGGCGACAACGCCGAAAAGCTCGAAGCGGTGGCGCTCGATTTGCCGATTCTCTACGAGGACGATGACCTCGTGATCCCGAACAAGCCCGCGAATATGCCCACGCACCCTTCCCGCGACCACTACCGCGACACCGTTGCCAACGCGCTCGCCTACCGCTACCGCGAAATGGGCGTTCCTTTTGTGTTTCGTCCCGTCAATCGGTTGGATCGCGACACGAGCGGGCTTTTGCTGATCGCGCGCAACAAACTCGCTTCGGGACGGCTCAACGCCGCCATGCGGCGCGGTCTCATCCGCAAAACGTATCTCGCAATTCTCGAAGGGGAAACGCTCCCCGACGAGGGCAGGATCGAAAAGCCCCTTCGCCGCTCGGCACACAGCATCATCGTTCGCGAAGTGTGCGAACCGTCCGACGTCGGGGCGGAGCCTTCGGTCACCCGTTACCGCGTACTCGCGCGCGGCTCTGGCTGCTCGTTGGTCGTCGCCTATCCTCTCACGGGACGAACCCACCAACTGCGTGTTCATTTTGCATCCCTCGGTCATCCGATCGCGGGCGACGACCTTTACGGGATCCCCAGCGGTCGCCTGCCTCGTCAGGCGCTCCACGCGCGGTCATTGACCTTCCCGCACCCCTCCACGGGGCAAATGATGACCCTTTCGGCGCCGATCCCCGCCGACATGGCGCAACTGATCTCGGAGTTTTTTCCCGATTTTTCGGGGGAAGAACTCCCATGGAAAGGATAACGGCATGAAAAAAAGCGTTTGCAGCCATGAACGGCTCCCGCGCGCCTGCCTTGTGATCTACGCGATCACGGCAGTGAGTGCGATCCTTTATGCCGTTTTCACGCGCAGTCCGTCGTTTGCCGATTGGTTCAATCATGCCGTCAGCCGTTGGGGGCGGCGCCTGCTTTCCACCCTGACCGTTTGGTTCCCCTTTTCTCTTGCCGAAATGCTCCTGATCCTTTCCCCCGTGCTTTTGGCATTCCTGATCGTTCGCATTGTTCGGGTGTATTCCGCAAGTCGCAAAACGGTTCTTTCCTTTCTCGGTCGGATCGCTGCGGCGATTTGCTTTGTTGTGATCCTGTTCGTTTGGTGCTTCGCCCCGGGATATTACGGGAAAACGTTGGATCGCAAATTGGGACTTTCGCGGGAACCGGTTTCCGCGGAAGAGCTCTATCAAACCGCTCTTCTTCTGACCGATGAGATCAATCCGCTTGCCGAGAACCTTCTCGTCAACGGCAAGGGCTCGTCCGTAATGCCCTATTCGATCGGTGAAATGAACGCCAAATTGATGAAAGCTTACAAAGTGTTCACTGCCGACCGCGCGTTTCCCGACTGTTTTTACAGTCGCGTCAAGCCCGTAATGTTGAGCGAAGCCATGTCCTACACGCATATCACGGGGGTCTATTCCTTTTTCACGGGGGAAGCGAATATCAACGTTGCGTTCCCCGACTACTGCATTCCCTTCACCGCCGCGCATGAACTCGCGCACCAACGCGGGATCGCGCGCGAGGACGAAGCGAACTTTGCGGCGTTTCTGGTTTGCCTTGCCTCGGAGGATCCCTATATCCGTTACAGCGGACTGCTCAACGTTTACGAATATGTGGCAAACGCACTTGCTTCCGCCGACGCCGCCCTTTTCAAAGCCGCCTACGCGGAACTGAACGACGTTGTGATCGGTGAAGAACGCGCCTATGCCGCCTTTTTCGAGAAATATCGGGATAACCCGGCGGCAAACGTGAGTGAAAAAACAAACGACATTTACCTGCAATCGCAAGGCGCGAAGGAAGGGACCCGAAGTTACGACATGGTGGTTGACCTGACCGTTGCCTACTATCGCCCGCAAATTCCCGTCGGTTAATTTGTTTCGTAACGCAAACCCCGCGCGGAGCATAAACTGCTATCGAAAGATCAGTTCGGTCTCCGCCTCGACAAAATAAAAGGAAGTACTCAAAAAAATGACCGTTTTTGCGCACCGTGTGTGCAAAAAACGGTCATTTCGGTTTTTCTGCGGAGATCGGGAAAGGACGTTCCTTTTCTCCATGAATCCGTTTATTTCCGTTCGGGGCGGCAATCAACTGCACGGTCAAATTGCAATCGGCGGAATGAAAAATGCCGCCCTTCCCATTCTCTTTGCAACGCTTCTGATCCGAGGCACGACCCAAATCGAAAATATCCCGCCCGTGACCGACATAGAAACGACGCTTCTGATCCTCAAAGCCATGGGCGCCGTCGTGACCCGTTTGAGCCCGACCGCTTTGCGGATCAACGCCGACGCGGCGGAACCCGACGCCGTTCCGCGCGAGCTGACGACCCGACTGCGCGCGTCATCCTATCTGCTCGGTGCGGGACTCGGTCGCTTCGGGCGTATCCGCACGGGACTTCCGGGCGGTTGCGATTTCGGAAGCCGCCCGATCGACTTGCATTTTCGACTGTTCTCCGCGATGGGCGCCGAAACGAGGTACAACGCAAACGACGTGGAAGCGGTCGCTCCCAAAGGATTGCACGGCGCGCGCGTTCGCCTCGGATTTCCGTCCGTCGGCGCCACGGTCAACGGCATTCTCGCCGCCGTGACCGCAAACGGCAGAACGGTGATCGAAAACGCGGCGCGGGAACCGCACGTGGTCGACCTTGCCGTTTTTCTCAACAAGTGCGGCGCGCGTGTTTCGGGGGCGGGAACTCCGTGCGTCACGATCGACGGCGTGGCGGAACTTCACGGTTGTTGTCACCGCGTCGTTCCCGACATGATCGAAGCGGGGACCTATCTTGCGGCGGTTGCGGGAACGGGCGGTCGCGTTCGACTGACTTCGGTGGAGCCGCGCCACCTTGGCGCGATCCTCGACCGACTGAACGCAATGGGCGTTTTCACGGAAGTTGGCAAGGGTTGTGTGACCGCTGCCCGAACGTCCCCGCTTCTCGGAACGGACATTGAAACGTTGCCCTACCCGGGCTTCCCGACCGATATGCAGCCCCAGTTCGCACCCCTTCTCTCTCTTTCCTCGGGAGGCGGGTGCATTTGGGAACGTGTTTGGGACGATCGCTTCCGATATGCGGAAGAACTGCGGCGAATGGGTGCGACCGTTGCCGTGAAAAACCGTTGCGCTTGCTTTCGCGGCAACGATCGCCTGATCGGGGGCAAAGTTGCCGCAACCGATCTCCGCGCGGGCGCCGCCATGCTCATTGCGGGGCTTTGCGCCGAAGGGACTACCACCGTTACACAACCCTACCACATCGACCGCGGATACCCGGATTTGATCCAACATCTCCACGATCTCGGCGCGGATGTTGCCCGAACCGAATGAAAAACGCCCTCCTTCCGCATTCCGAAAAACGCGGTGGGAGGACGTTTTGCTTTATTCCGTTTTTTGCGCGGCTTTGGCAAGCCATTTTTTGAGATACTGTCCCGTGTAGGATCGTTCCACGCGGGCAACTTCCTCGGGCGTTCCCTCGGCGATCAACGTACCGCCTCCATCGCCCCCCTCGGGGCCGAGATCGATGATCCAGTCGGCGGATTTAATGACGTCAAGGTTGTGCTCGATCACAAGCACGGTGTTTCCGCCGTCGCAAAGTCTTTGCAGGATTTGCAGCAGTTTTTCCACGTCGGCGGTGTGAAGTCCCGTGGTCGGTTCGTCGAGAATATAAATGGTTTTTCCCGTTCCGCGCCGCGCGAGTTCGGTCGCAAGCTTGACACGCTGTGCTTCGCCGCCCGACAAGGTGGTGGCGGGTTGCCCGATCTTCACATAGCCGAGACCTACGTCATAGAGCGTTTGCAATTTGCGTTGAATGGCGGGGATCCCGTCAAAGAACGGAATGCCCTCTTCCACCGTCATATCCAGCACGTCAAAAATGTTCTTGCCCTTGTAATGCACGTCGAGCGTATCACGGTTGTAGCGTTTTCCTTTGCAAACGTCGCAGGTGACGTAAACGTCGGGAAGGAAGTGCATCTCGATTTTCTTCACGCCGTCGCCCTCGCACGCTTCGCATCGCCCGCCCTTGACGTTGAAGGAAAACCGCCCCGCCGTGTACCCTTTTGCTTTCGCATCCTTGGTACGGGCGAAAAGGTCGCGGATGTCGTTGAAAAGTCCCGTGTAGGTAGCGGGGTTGGAACGCGGATTGCACCCGATCGGGCTTTGGTCGATGCAAATGACTTTGTCGAGATGTTCCGAACCCGTGATCTCTTCGTATTTGCCCGCATAGGTGATCGCTCGGTTGAGCCGCTCGGCAAGCACGGGATAGAGAATGTCGTTGACGAGAGAGGATTTCCCCGATCCCGAAACGCCCGTAACGCACACGAAACACCCGAGCGGGATGTCCACGTTCAGTTTTTTAAGGTTGTTCTGTTCCGCCCCGCGCACGCGCAGATAGTTGCCGTTGCCGGGTCGCCGCTCGGCGGGGACGGGAATGCGACGCCGCCCGGAAAGATATTCACCCGTGATGGATTTGCGATCTGCCATGACTTCCTTCGGTGTGCCCGTGGAAACGACCTCTCCGCCGTGAATGCCCGCCCCCGGTCCGATGTCAATCAGGTAATCGGCGCTTTCCATGGTCTCTTCGTCGTGCTCCACCACGATCACGGTGTTTCCGAGATCGCGCAGGTGTTTGAGCGTGGCGATGAGCTTGGAATTGTCGCGTTGGTGCAGACCGATGCTCGGTTCATCGAGGATATACAGCACGCCGACGAGCGACGAACCGATCTGCGTGGCAAGACGGATGCGCTGTGCCTCGCCGCCCGAAAGCGTGCCCGATTTGTTGGCAAGCGAAAGATAGTCCAACCCAACGCTCACGAGGAAGCCGAGCCGCGCACGGATCTCTTTGAGAATTTCCGCCGCGATCTTGTTCTCGGTCTCGCTCAAATTCAGCCGATTAATGAACTCCAACGCCTTTTCCACCGAAAGCGAGCAGAACTCATGGATGTTCAGTCCGCCCACGGTGACCGCCAGCATGACGGGCGAAAGCCGTTGCCCATGGCATTCGGGACAGGGCGCGGCTTCGATGAACTGATCGTAATACTCGTTTCCCCACATTTGCGCGCGATTTTCGATCATGGCGACAAGCCCGTCGAATTTCGCCTTTTGGTGATGTTCTTCCCTGCCGAACCACCGATGAATGTTATAGGTCTCATCTCCCGTCCCGTACATCAAAAGATGATATTGTTCGGGCGTGAACTGCTCCACGGGGGTATCCAGCGTAAAACCGAACCGCTCGCCCACGGCGGCGAACAGAGGTCCGTTCCAGCTTTCCTCTTCCAGCGTTTTGAAACCGTTGACGGCGATCGCGCCTTCGCGCAGGGAAAGTTTCTTGTTGGGGATCAGGCGGTTGACGGCAACCCGCTGCATTTCTCCCAACCCCGCACAATGCGGGCAGGCGCCGACGGGGTTGTTGAACGAAAACATTCTCGGTTCGAGTTCTCCGAAGGAAATGCCGTGTTCTTCGCAGGCATAGGACTGCGAAAATTCAAGCTCCTGTGCTTCTCCCTCGCCGTCCTTCGGTGCGGTTTGTACGACCAGGTGTCCGTCCGCGACGGCAAGCGCGTTTTCCACCGAGTCGGCAAGGCGGGATTCCATTCCCTCGCGCATCACGAGCCTGTCCACCACGATCTCGATATTGTGTTTCTTGTTCTTATCGAGCGTAACGGTTTCGGAAAGATCATACATATTGCCGTCCACGCGAACGCGGACATAGCCGCGCTTTTTCGCGTCGGCAAAAATCTTTTCGTGCATTCCTTTTTGCGCGCGAACGACCGGCGCAAGAATCAGAAAGCGCGTTCCCTCGGGCAGCATGAGAATCCGGTCGATGATCTGATCGGTGGTTTGCTGGCGGATCTCCTTGCCGCAAACCGGACAGTGCGGGATACCGATGCGCGCATAAAGCAGGCGGAGATAATCGTAAATTTCGGTGACCGTTCCCACCGTGGATCGCGGGTTTTTGGACGTGGTTTTCTGGTCGATCGCGATGGCGGGAGAAAGCCCCTCGATGGAATCGAGATCGGGTTTGTCGAGCTGACCGAGAAACATTCTCGCATAGGACGAGAGCGACTCGACAAACCGACGGTGTCCCTCGGCGTAGATCGTGTCGAACGCGAGCGAGGATTTGCCCGACCCCGACAGTCCCGTGAGTACCACGAACTTATCGCGGGGGATGTCTACGTTGATATTTTTGAGATTATGAACCCGCGCACCGCGGATCTGAATTTGTTTCGGCATAGAATTTGCTCCTCAAATGCAGGATACGAACGTTATCGGTCGAGTTTCCCTTCCCGAATTTTTTGAATACGGTCGCGCAGGTACGCCGCCTGCTCGAATTCGAGTTTGGAAGCGGCGGTTTTCATTTCGCGCGTCAGCGTTTCGATGAGTTTTTCGCGCTCGGTGGCGGTCAGCTTGCGGTTTGCACTTCCCTTTTCGCCCTTGCGGGATTTATGCTCGTCCTTCGCGCCAATCTCGATGATGTCGCGCACGCCCTTGACAATGGTTTTCGGAATAATCCCGTGCGCACGGTTGTAGTCAAGTTGGATCGTGCGGCGGCGATTGGTTTCCAGAATTGCTCCGCGCATGGAACCCGTGATCGTGTCGGCATACATAATGACCTTGCCTTCGGCGTTCCGCGCCGCGCGTCCCACGGTCTGAATGAGCGACCGCTCGGCGCGCAGGAAGCCCTCTTTGTCGGCGTCGAGAATGGCGACCAGCGAAACTTCGGGAATATCCAATCCCTCGCGCAAAAGGTTGATCCCGACCAACACATCGAACACACCGAGGCGCAGGTCGCGTATGATCTCCATGCGCTCGATGGTCTCCACGTTATAGTGGATATACCGCACGCGAACGCCGTTTTTTTCGAAATAATCGGTCAGGTCTTCCGCCATTTTTTTGGTCAGCGTGGTGACAAGTACCCGCTCTCCCTTTTCGGCGCGAACGCGGATCTCGCCCAAAAGGTCGTCCACCTGTCCTTCGATCGGGCGCACCTCGATTTCCGGGTCGGGCAATCCCGTGGGGCGGATGATCTGCTCCACCACTTGTTCGGCGTGTGCCTCTTCGTAGTCCCCGGGTGTGGCGCTGACAAAGATCGCCTGATGGATGCTTTGTTCAAACTCTTTGAAATAGAGCGGGCGGTTATCAAACGCGGACGGAAGACGGAACCCGTAATCCACCAAATTCTTTTTTCTCGCCGTGTCGCCACCGCTCATGCCGCGCACCTGCGGCACCGTGACGTGCGATTCGTCGATAAACATGAGATAATCGTCGGGAAAATAATCGAGCAGGGTGAACGGCGTTGATCCCGCAGGGCGACCCGCCAACACGCGCGAATAGTTTTCCACACCCGAACAAAAACCGATCTCCCGCAGCATTTCCAAATCGTATTTCACGCGCTCGCGGATGCGCTGTGCCTCGATCAGCTTGTTTTCGGACTCGAAAAAGCGTACTCGTTCTTCCATTTCCCGCTCGATCTCGGCAAGCGCCGCCTCGCGCTTCTCATCGGAAACGGCATAGTGCGTGGCGGGATAGATCGCGGCATAGGAAAGCACCCGTTTCAGCTCCCCCGTTACGATGTTGACTTCCGATATGCGGTCGATCTCGTCGCCGAAAAATTCGACGCGGATGGCGCTGTCGTTCATGTTGGACGGGATGACCTCCACCGTGTCCCCGTTGACGCGGAAGCAATCGCGGACAAGTGAAAAATCGTTGCGGTTATAGCTGTTTGCCACCAACTTGCGAATGAAAATATCGCGGCTCATCTGCATTCCCGTGCGAACGGCGAGTACCAACCCGCTGTATTCGCTCGGATCGCCCAAGGAATAAATGCAGGAAACCGACGCGACAATAATGACGTCCCGCCGCTCGAACAGCGCGCTCGTGGCGCTGTGGCGCAGGCGATCGATCTCGTCGTTGATCAGCGCGTCCTTTTCGATATACATATCTTTTCCCGGAATATAGGCTTCGGGTTGATAGTAGTCGTAGTAGGAAACGAAAAATTCGACCGCGTTTTCGGGGAAAAATTCGCGCATTTCGGAGCAGACCTGCGCCGCCAAGGTTTTGTTCGGTTCGAGAATGATGGTAGGGCGGTTCATTTCGGCGATCACGTTCGCCATGGTAAAGGTTTTGCCCGATCCCGTGACGCCGAGAAGCGTTTGCATTCGTTGCCCCGCGCGCAGACCGTTGCAAAGCGAGGCGATTGCGGCAGGCTGATCGCCCGTCGGACTGAATTCACTTTTGAGCTTGAAAGCGTCCATTTGCTCGCCTCCGTTTCTTTCCGAAATCGGCGATTTTTCCCCTCGAATGAAATCAAAAAGGAAATCAAAACCGTTTTTTTGTGCCGAAAGCAGAAAAATATCGGCATATGTTTTATTATAACACAAAGCCGTGCGGAAGTCAACACCGCCCGCGAAAAAAAGTGGTTTTCGAACCGTTTTCCCATCGAATTCATAGAATGATAGCAACGACTGCCCGAAAGGAGAAATTTCAAAATGAACAACGAGCCGTTTCCGACTCCGGATGAACAGGAATGTTACGGTTTTTTGGTGGTGCAGGTCACGACCGCGCGCGGCGCGATCCCGCTCGAAGGCGCGCAAGTGGACATTCTGACCTACGAACCGCTCGACCCGCCGCCCGAAACCGCCGGAAGAATGATCGCCACGCTTTTGACCGACCGCGACGGCAACACCCCAACCATCAGTCTTCCCTCTCCCCCCTGTTCCAATGCAAACAGCCCCGACTCGGGTCGACCCTACGCGCTTTACCAATGCAACGTTCGCTACGACGGGTACTATGACCAAACGCACGTCGGCATTCCCGTTTACGAGGGGATCACCGTTATTCAGCCTGTGGTGCTCATCCCGCTTCCCGAGAACGGCAGCGCGCTCCAACCTCCCGAAACGCGCTATTTCGACACCGAAACGGACGAGATCAGCGAAGAGGGGGTATGACCGCATGGCACTTCCCACCGTTCCCGAAAACATCACCGTCCACCTCGGTCCCCCTTCCGCTCCCGCGGAGAACGTGACGATCCCTTTCATCCATTACATTGCGAACGTGGCTTCCAGCGAGCTCTACCCCACATGGCCCGAAAACGCCCTGCGCGCCAACATCATCGCGCAGGTGTCGTTTGCCCTCAATCGCATTTATACCGAATACTACCGTTCCCGCGGTTACGATTTCGACATCACCAATTCCACCGCCTATGACCAAGCGTTCGTAAACGGACGGGGTATTTTTGAAAACGTCCGTCGGTTGGTCGGCGAAATTTTTACGACCTATATCCGCCGCGAAGGCAGCGTGGAACCGCTCTTCGCGCAATTCTGCGACGGGATCGAAGTGACCTGCAACGGGCTTTCCCAATGGGGAAGCGTGTCGCTCGCCAACGACGGTTTTTCGCCGTTCGAGATCTTACGGTATTACTACGGGAACAACATCGTTCTCATGGAGAACACGCCCGTAACGGGAGCTTCCGCGATCAGTGCGCCGCCCTTCCCTTTGAGCCTCGGCAGTTTCGGGAACAACGTTCGCACCGTCCAACTCCGCCTCAACCGCATTTCCAACAACTTCCCGTCCATCCCGAAGATCCTTTTGACCGACGGTATTTTCAGCACCGACACCGATGCGGCGGTCAGACGGTTTCAGGAAGTTTTCGGGTTGACTCCCGACGGCATTGTGGGAAACGCGACGTGGTATGCCATTCAGAGCCTTTATATCAGCGTCAAGCGACTGACCGATCTTTCTTCCGAAGGAATCTCCCCCGAGGAAGTTTCGCAGGAATTGCCGAGCGTTCTGCGCGAGGGGGATACGGGCGTTGAAGTCTACAATCTGCAATATTTTATCAATTATCTTTCCAATTATTACAGCACCGTTCCCGCCCTGCGCCCCGACGGGGTATTCGGACCCCTGACCAAAGCCGCCGTGGAGGACGTCCAGCGCACGTTCGGACTTTCCGTGGACGGGATCGTCGGTCCCGCCACGTGGTATCGCATCTACAATGCCTATCTCGGAATTGCCCGAACCATATCGCCCACATATACCGAAGGGGAGACCGTTCCCTACGGCGGCGTCCCCCTGCGGCTCGGGAGCGAATCCGAAGCTGTCCGCACCTTGCAGGAATATCTGAATTTCGTTGCGCGATACTATCCCGAAATCCCGTCGGTCACGCCAACGGGCTATTTCGGAACGCAAACCCAACGAGCCGTTCTGGCTTTCCAAAGGCTCGAAGGGCTGACGCAAACGGGCGTTGCCGAAGCCGCCACGTGGAGCGCCCTGACCGCGCTTTACGACGCGCTCTATATCGGCAATCGCTTGCGCGGCGGTCAATACCCCGGCTATGAGATCGGCGCTTGAATTGAAACAGAAAGGTATGGTGACCGAATGGAACGTCCGCAAACCGAGCGGGAAGCGACCCGCAACCTGCAAACCTATCTCCGCCAACTCTCCTACCACGACCCCGGCATTACGCCCCCGCCCATTGACGGAATTTTCGGAAACGCCACGCGGCAGGCGCTATGCGAATTTCAAAGGCAGAGCGGTCTGCCCGTGACGGGAATCGCCACTCTTGACACGTGGAACGCCCTTTACGAAGCATACCGCGTTTCTCTTGCCGAAAACGCGATGCCCTCCCGCGTTGCCGTGTTCCCCGCGACCCCGAAAAACTATTGCCTTTCGCTCGGATGCCGTCATTTTTCGGTTTCCGTTCTGCAATATATGCTTCGGGAACTGCAACACGACGTCGGCGACGGAATTCCGATCGAGATCAGCGGGACGTTTGACGACGCCACCGAGCAAGCCGTGAAAGAGTTTCAACGCTGTTGCGACGGGCTTGATTGCAACGGAACGGTGGATTGCAAAACATGGGACGCGATCGTCCTGCGTTACAACGCGCTCGTCGAGCGTCCGCCGAAAGAATAGGTCTCACCCCGATTCGACAACACCATACGGTGTTACAATTCTCTCCGCACTCGGAAATGGGTGCGGAGTTTTTATTGACAAAATCGGATAGGTGTGATACAATATAGATAATGCAAAAAGATAGTAATATTTCTACAGGGTGATTAAAATGGGCGTTAAATTGAAAATAATTCTCTTGACTAAATATATTTTGTGGTGCATAGGGATTCTCTTGTTAGTTCTTTTTATTTTAAATCTTTTTCCGTCGGGTGTTCGCCAAATTTACAATATAATCACAAACTATAATTTTATAGTCGCTTGTGTAGGTATGGTTCCAATAGTATCAGTTTTATGTGTTTTTGGTATTAGAAAAAAAACAAACCGCAAAGAAAAACTTCCCTATATTGTTATGATTCTTTTAGAAATCTTTGGAATCATTTCCCATTTATTTTCTTTTGTTTTGCTAACAGGTGGAGTATAACGGATTTCTATTGCCATAGAGTTGTATACAGTGTTGAAAACCGTAAAAGCAACACACCCCCACCCGACAAATGAAAATTTGTCGGGCGGGGCGGAAGGTGTGTTTTACACCTATTGGTTCGAGAAGAACCTGCAAGGGGATATTATAGCGGTTTACAACGAGGGCGGGACCAAGATCATCAGTTATACTTACGACGCTTGGGGCAATATGACCTCGACCACAAGCAACTACACTGGAAATAACCGTTATGCATCACTGAACCCCTTCCGCTATAGAGGGTATTATTACGATACCGATACCGGATATTATTATCTGCAAAGCCGGTATTATAATCCGAGTTGGGGTCGGTTCCTCAATGCGGACGGGATAGCTTATCTCGGCGCGGGAGATGAATTTCTTGGCTTTAACCTGTTCGCCTATTGCGGAAACAACCCTGTTATGGGTTATGATCCCGAAGGGACATGGAACTGGGGGAAGTTTAGGAAGGCAGTCACTTCTGGAATTGCTTTTGTGTCAACATTACTTATTACGGCAGATATCAATAAAGCCAACCAAGCCGCATCACTTGCCGTGGAATTAATTGACCTTCACTATTCAAGGCTGAATTTGGAAGGTGACTTCCCGGATGCAATCAACCCAGACACATACCGAAATGATTATGAAGGTCAATATAATTTTGATGTTAAGGCGCAATGTCATCAGTTTTCGGCTGAAAAGTTTAATGATAATATAAAAATAGTATCTCTTGATGGACATTATGAGGCAATATATGATAAAAGCGGAAACAAGGTACGGAGGTTGGTTTCAAATGAAATATATTCAGCTAAACAATGTGATGGGATTTGCAAATTGCCGGAACCAATCTTATTCAAGTTCCGAGGGGTTCCCAAAGATTACTATGAAACTGTGGAGTGGAAAAGCTTATGGTGTTTTGGGAGAATATGGGCTTGGCGCGTGGGGTTTGGTTAATTGTATTGGCGGGGCTGGAGAACTGATTTCCGGAGAAATTCTGGTTGACGGTAACCCGATTACAAAGGAAACCCTCTTTCAAAGAACCTGTTTCGTTTCCGAAATGCCCAATGTGGCAGGACTATCCGAAGAGAAAACAGTTCGCGAAACGATTGAAGTTGCACTTCAAACGAGCAAACAGCCATATTCAGCGATGGGCATTAAGGAACTGTTTGAATTAAGCGACGAGCGGTTTGACCGCGAAATTTCACAAATTAGTGGAGAGATACGGCAGGTATCGATGGCGGTTGGTTTTGCGTTCGGGAAAGATATTTTTTGCTATCCATGGTTGATTTCAAATCAAATATCAAGGTATCTTTCCCAAAAAGCAATTCACATTCTGCGAGAACACAACAAATTGATTCTTATTCCAACAGCCAATCGAAGAGATGTTCGAGGCTTTTGCAATGCCTTTTTAGAAATATTACCAAAAGGGATTTTGTTACCAAGACACTTGAAGGGTCTACCGAACTAGAGAAATTCTGAAACCGCAAATCAACACAATCCCGCCCGACAAATGACTATTGTCGGGCGGGACGGGAAAAATTGTTGTCTGATCTACCTCTATGATTCCGACGGAAGCCCGATCGGGATGCAGTATCGGGAACCGAGTATGGCGGAAGGTGTGTTTTACACCTTCTGGTTCGAGAAGAACCTGCAAGGGGATTAAATGCTGGAACCTTACTTCAAAGAACTGGCTCATTATTTGGATATTATGTTGCACCTTATGGAACCCCATCTCAAATGCTATCATTGCCGTATGATAAAATTGGAGAGCAAGCAACCGTTTTACAGGTAATGAGTTCTCTTGAAGTCACAGCGGGTAGAGTTGCCCCGTGGTTTGGACAAATTGGTGGGGGTACGCAATATTTATTGAATCAATCTGTTCAGGAATTGATCAATCAAGGTGTTATTAAAATCTTTGGAGGATAAAAATGAACAGAGCTTGTTTTAATGAAAAACTAAAAGAAAAAGGGATTGACGAAAATCTTGTCAGTTTTAACGACCCAACGAAAGACGATTCATTTTGTGTGCAAAATTATCATGGTATTTGGGATGTTTATTATTTTGAGCGCGGAAAACAATTTTGCCGTCAAACGTTTCAAACAGAATCTGAAGCATTAGATTATCTGTTAAAAATAATATGCAATAATTCGTAGAGTACACTGCGAAAGAAGATGTTTGAATGAATAAAAAGATTTAGTAACACAAAGGTTTTGTTTCTTAAATGTTTGAAGAGTACACCGAATTGGCAGAACTGCTGAAACCGTAAAAGCAACACACCCCCGCCCGACAATAACCATTTGTCGGGCGGGGCGGAAGGATCGTTTTACATTTTGGGTTCGAAAAAAACCTGCAAAGGGATATTGTAGCGGTATATAACGAGGCGGGGTCAAGCTGATAACGTACAAATACGACGCATAAACGCACATTTCTCCATCTCGATTCGGGCAAACGAAAAAGGAGACCGAAAGAATGAAAACTACCTTGATCTTTGTCCGCCACGGGCAGAGCAAATACAATCACTCCCGCAAATTCACGGGGCAACAGGACGTTCCTTTGACGGTGCTCGGACACGATCAAGCGGAGCGAACCGCCGTTTATCTCGACCGCTTCCCCATCACGCGCATTTATTCGAGCGATCTGATGCGCGCCATGCAAACAGCCGAACCGACCGCCGCGCGGCACGGGCTACCCGTTATCCCGAAGCCGCAATTGCGCGAACTTTACGGCGGCGACTGGGACGGAATGTCCTTCGACCGACTGACAAAAGACTACCCCGAGCTCTATCGGGTGCTGAAAACCGACGTTGGCAACCTGCACTGCCCGAACGGGGAAAGCACCGAGGAACTCGCGCGGCGCGTGTCCGCTTGCGTGGAAGAGATCGTTCGGGAAAACGTGGGCGGCTGCATTGCCGTTTTCAGCCACGCAACGCCCCTGCGGGCAATGGGGTGCGTTTGGAACGGACTGCCCGTTTCCCGCGCCAACGAACTGCCCAAAACCGCCAACGCTTCGGTAACGGTCGTGGAATACGACGATGACCTGCATCCGACCGTTTTGCAATATGCCGGCGACGAACATCTCGAAGGCGAGATCACAATGCTTCCCGTCAATGTATAGAAAAAACAGACCTTTACAGGTCTGTTTTTTCTATACATATGTGCGTTTTTCTTTATTTGTCCTTATATTCTTCCTTGATCTTCGCGGCAAGGTTTGCGGGAACAGTGTCGTAGCCCGTTACTTGGAAATCGAACGACCCGCGTCCCTGCGTCATGGCGCGGAGAACGATGGGATAATCGAGAATTTCGGACTTGGGAGCGACCGCCTGCACGGTGGTGTAACCCTTGCGATCGGCGGCGGGTTCCATACCCATCACGCTTCCGCGCCGCTTGTTGAGATCGCCCATCACGTCGCCCACCATGCTCTCGGGAACGGTGATGTTCAGGTCGCCCACGGGTTCGAGAATCACCGGCGCGGCTTCTTCCAAGCACTTTTTATAAGCGAGCGACGCCGCCGTTTTGAAGGAGATTTCATCCGAGTCCACGGCATGGTAGGAGCCGTCGTAGAGATCGGCGGCGAGCCCCATGAGCGGGAAGCCCGCGGCGCCCTTTGCCATGGCTTCCTGAATTCCCTTTTCCACCGCGGGGTAAAAGTTCTTCGGAACCGTTCCGCCAACCACCGAAACCGTGAAAGTCAGTCCCTCTTCCTCGCTCGGCGCAAAGCGCATTTTGACGTGTCCGTACTGTCCCGAACCGCCGTTCTGCTTCTTGTGTTTGCCTTCCACGTCCACGGATTTGGTGATCTTTTCGCGGTAGGCGATGCGCGGAACTTCATAATTGATATTCAGCCCGAACCGCGATTTCAGGCGCGCCGCCAACACCGAAAGGTGTACCTCTCCCAATCCGTAGATCAAGAGCTGTTTCGTTTCGGAATTGTTTTCAAAGCGGAGCGTGTAATCCTCTTCCACCATGCGGGCGATACTCTGCGTGATTTTGCCCTCGTCGCCCTTGCTTGCGGGCACCATGGCTTTGACATAGTACGGCGTCGGGAATTCGATTTTCGCATAGGAGAAATCGCTGTTCCAAGTCAAGGTGTCGTTGGTGTTGGTTGCGGAAAGCTTCGCGACCATGCCGAGATCGCCGCAGGCGAGCTCTTCGACTTCGGTCTGCTTCTTTCCTTTCATGGTGTAGATGTGCGCCAGCTTTTCCACCTCGCCCGTGGTGGTGTTGTGCAGCGTCTGGTCGCGCTTGACTGCACCGTTCATGACCTTGAAAAAGGACATTTTTCCCACGAACGGATCGGCAACGGTCTTAAACACGAACAGCGCGGGTTCGCCGCCTTCCGCCTTGATCTCCATTTCGGCGCCGCCTTCGAGCGATTCCTGCTTTTTGGCGGTGTGGCGCGGGAAGGATTCGGCGATCTTATCCAGAAGCGTCCAAACGCCCCAAAGCTTGGTTGCCGCTCCGCAGAACACGGGAACGATCTCGCCGCGAATGATGCCTTCGTGGACGGCGTTGACCGCTTCCATGTGCCCGATCTCTTCGCCTTCAAAGTATTTCATCATCAAATCTTCGTTGGTGCTGGCGACGGCTTCCATGAGCATATCGCGGTATTTTGCCACCGCTTCTTCGCTCTCCGCGGGGATCATTTCCACGCTGTGGCGTCCCTTGTCGTCGAAAACGTGCGCCGTGCGGTCGATCAGGTCGATCGCGCCGACGACTTCCCCGTTTTTGACCATGGGGATCGTGAGCGGGCAAATGTTTTTGCCGAAACTGGCATGAAGCGCGTCGAGCACACGCCCGAAGCGCGCCTCGTTGTCGTCGAATTTATTGATGAAAAAGGCGCGCGGAAGTCCCGATTTCACCGCGTATTCCCACGCGATCTCGGTTCCCACTTCAATTCCCGCCTTGCCGTCCACGGTAATAATGACGCTGTCCGCCACGCGGAGCGCCTGCAAAACCTCGCCCGTGAAATCCAAATACCCGGGCGTGTCGAGCAAATTGATCTTGATGTCCTTCCATGTCATGTTCAGAAGGGATGTGGAAATGGAGATTTTTCTTGCAATCTCTTCGGGATCATAATCACTGACCGTGTTTCCCGCGGTCACGTTTCCCAACCGATCGGTCTCACCCGTGAGATAGAGCATTGCCTCCGCGAGGGACGTCTTTCCGCTTCCCCCGTGTCCGAGGAGCGCGATATTTCTGATGTTTTTGGTTTCGATCCTTGCCATTGCGTTACCCTGAATAATCCTTTCTGTGCGTGTGATGCGGTGAATATGCCCGCAACTTTATATTCAGTATATCACACATCCCGTTCTTTTTCAAGGGCAACAACTCACTTTTTCAACGACGAAACGTAAAAATATTGGCTTGATTTTTGTCTCTCTTGCACAAAAATCAAGCCAAAAACAGGTTTTCCGCGTTCTTTCGAGTCGTATCCGCCGCTTCCTGCGGCGTACAGTTCCAAAGCTCCGCCAACGCCCTCACGGTGTGGACAAGAAGCCCCGAATGGTTCAGCTCTCCCCGATGGGGATGGGGGGCGAGATAGGGACAGTCGGTTTCCACCAAAAGTCGGTCTCTCGGAACCGCCAGTGCCGCTTCGCGGACACGCTGTGCGTTTTTGAATGTCAGAGTTCCGGAAAAAGAAATATACCAGCCCCTTCGGGTATATTCGCGTGCCAGCTCGGGGCTTCCGCTGAAACTGTGCATCACACCGCGCACCTTGGGGTATCGAAGGACGGTCTCGAAAATATCCCCATGCGCGTCACGGTCGTGAACGATCACGGGTAAACCCAACTGTTCCGCAAGTTCCAACTGCCTCTCAAACAGCCGCATTTCCAATGCTTTATCAAGCGGTCGATCGCCAAACCGCTCGGCATGATAATCAAGCCCGATCTCGCCGATGGCAACGATTTTATCCTGTTTTCTCGTTTCGGCGGTACCGAGCAATTTTCGCAGTTCTTCAAGCGCTTCCGCTTCGTTCAGAAAGTGCGCGTCCTCGGGATGAATTCCGACGGCGGCGTACATCCCTTCATATTTTCCCGCTTGGGCGATCGCCCTGCGCGAGGTGGACGGGTTGGTGCCAACGTTGATAATGCTTTTGACCGTTTTCGGCAACACGGTCTGCAAAATCGCGTCCGCTCCGCCTTCCGTTTCCCGCTCGAAACGAGCGTCGAAATAGTGCGCGTGGCTATCGAAAATTCCTTTGCAGACGTCGTTCATTTTGTCACCGTTCCCGCATCCCATTCCCGCTTCAAAGTTCTCCGGAACAGAAGCTCGATCTCGTCGGCAGGCGACGCGCCTTCGTATAAAATACGGTAAACCGCCGTACAGATCGGCAGATCCACGCCGTAGCGCTTTGCCAAAACCTGCATTGCCGCCGCGGTGCTGTATCCCTCGGCAAGCTCGTCATACGGTTTTCCGAGCGCGAAACACTCACCGAAACGGCGATTATGCGAATATTGCGAAAAAACGGTGGCTTCATAGTCGCCGAGGTGGCACAGCCCGTATGCCGAAAACGGGTTTCCGCCCATTGCCTCGATCAGTTTGGCGATCTCCCGCGTTCCCCGACTCATCAGCGCGCCTTTGAGGGTTGACATCCCGAGTCCGTCCAAAAGTCCCGCCGCAATGCCGATGACATTTTTGGAAGCCGCCCCGACTTCGTTTCCGATCAGATCCTCCCCGTAGTAAAAGCGGATCAGATCGCTTGAAAAAAGCGTAACCAAGCGGGCTTTTACGTCGTCATGCAGGCTGTCGATCACCATACAGTTCGGAACGCCCGCCAAAAATTCCTGCACATGACCCGGTCCGAGCCAGACCGCCACGCGATTGGACGGATCCGTCGTTTCTCCGACGATTTCCGAAAGTCGCTTGCCGCTCTCGGTCTCGATCCCCTTCATGCAAAGCACAAACACGCGATCCCGCAAACCGAGCGGCTGCAAGTCCTTCATCAATTCGCGCAAATGCTGGGACGGAACCGAAACGAGAATGATCTCCGCCCGACACGCGAGCTCCAAATCCGATGTCAACGTAACTTTTTCGGGAAGCGTGAGCAATCCGTTTCCCCGCGTTTGCGTAAAATCCCGAAAATGCTTCGATCCGCTCCTGCCGTACAGCGTGATCTCATGTCCGATACGGTCGAGATACCAGGCGATCAACGATCCCCATCTTCCGCAACCGATCACCGAAATTTGCATTTTATTTTCCTCCGAAAAAGGGGAAGAAGCACAATTTCTTCCCCGTTTTTGCAACTTTTTAACGCACCCGTTCTCCGAGCGGCGTTTCGGGATCAAGGAACACGACGCGCACGGTCTCTTCGCCCGAAGCGAGGATCATACCGTTGGATTCCACACCGCAAAGCACCGCGGGTTTGAGGTTGGCAACCACGATCAGTTTCTTGCCGACCAACGTCTCGGGCGTGTACCACTTGGCGATCCCCGACACGACCTGCCGTTTTTCATAGCCGAGGTCAAGCTGCAATTTGAGCAGTTTCTTCGCCTTCGGGACGGGTTCGCACGCAATGACCTGCGCCGTCCGCAATTCGACTTTTCCGAAATCGTCAATGCCGATCTGCGCGCATCCTTCCGGCTTTTCGGGCTTGGCAGCCGCTTTCGCCGCCGCTTTGCGTTCTTCGTGCGGTTTTGCGAATTCTTCCAGCTTCTTTGCCTCGTCCACGCGCGCAAACAACACCTTGGAATCGCCGACCTTCGCGCCCGCTTCCATTCCCCCGAAAGCCGAGACGTCGCCGAGCGTTTCAAAGCTGCGCTTGTCGGTTCCGAGCTCGTTCAAAATCTCTTCCGCCGTGGCGGGGATGAACGGCAGGAGCATGACGGCTCCCCAACGGATGGCTTCCATCAGGTTATAAAGCACCGTTCCGAGGCGGGCGCGGTTCGCCTCGTCCTTCGCGAGTGCCCACGGGGTCGTCTCGTCGATATATTTATTGGCGCGGCTCAACATTTCGAAAATGCTTTCGAGCGCGTCGGCAACGTGGAAATCGTCCATGTCTGCTTTGAGATCGGCAAACGCTTTGGCACACGCCGCCTTCAACTCGGCATCGGTTCCCTCCTCGCCGTCCGGCGCGGGAACGATCTGCCCGAAATACTTCTTTTCCATGTCGAGCGTGCGCTTGACAAGGTTGCCGAGGTTGTTCACCAAGTCCATGTTGTATCGTTTGATGACCGCTTCGTAGGTCACCGAACCGTCGCTCGCAAAGGGCATTTCGGAAAGCGCGTAGTAACGGACGCCGTCCACGGTGAAATGCTCGGCAAGCTCATCCGCATAGATCACGTTGCCCTTGGACTTGGACATTTTATCCACACCGAAATTGAACCACGGATGTCCGAACACCTGTTTCGGGAGCGGAAGATCCAACGCCATGAGGAAAATGGGCCAATAGATGGTATGGAACCGCAGGATGTCCTTCCCGATCACGTGGACGTCGGCAGGCCAATAGCGGCGGAAATGCTCGGATTGTTCTTCGTAGGTCTTGTCGGGGTCATAACCCAGCGCCGTGATATAGTTGGAAAGCGCGTCCACCCAAACGTAGATAACGTGTTTGGGGTCGAAGTCCACGGGAATTCCCCATTTGAAAGAGGTACGGGACACGCAAAGATCCTGCAACCCCGCTTTGAGAAAGTTATTCACCATTTCCTTTTTGCGGAGCTCGGGTTGGATGAAGTTCGGATGCTCCTCAATGTAGGTCATCAGGCGGTCGGCATACTTGCTCATGCGGAAGAAATACGCTTCTTCCTTTGCCTGTTTGAGCGGTGCGCCGCAATCGGGGCAAATACCGTTTGCCGCCTGTGTTGCCGTGAAGAAAGATTCGCACGGCGTGCAATACCATCCTTCATAGGCGCTTTTATAAATATCCCCCTGCTCGTAAAAACGCTTGAAGATCTTTTGCACCGCGCGTTCGTGCGAAGGGTCGGTCGTGCGGATAAAGTAGTCATAGCTCGCGTTCATTTTGTCCCAAACGCCGCGGATCTCCCCCGCAACGCCGTCCACGTACTGCTTGGGCGAAATTCCCGCCTCGTCGGCATAGTTTTCGATTTTCTGCCCGTGTTCGTCCGTCCCCGTGCAAAAGAAAACGTCCTTGCCGAGCGCTCTTTGATAGCGAGCCATCGCGTCGCTCACGATCACTTCGTACGTATTGCCGAAATGCGGCTTGCGGGACGCATAGGCGATCGCCGTCGTTAAATAATATTTTTCACTCATGTTCCGATTCCTCCGGGAGATTTGCATTTTTTGTCAATTGATCGCAATAAAGATAATAGGACACGCACATTCGCGGAAGCACGTCCGCGAGCAACAGGATGCCCACGGTCAAAAGCCCCAGAATGATCCACGGCAGAAAGCAGAGCAACCAGACAACGCCGCCCTTTTGCGACTGTCCCGCCATGTTTCTCGCGGCTCTCCGTGCCTTCCGCAGTGGCATTCGCCCCGAAAAGAAAAACGATATGGTAACAAACCGCCGCAGCCAAACAAACACGATCCACAAAATCACTTCCGCAACGCAGAGAAACGCCACCGGAACCGCGAGCAGGATGTGCACCCTGCCAAGCACGCGGAACAGTCCGATCGTAAGCCTCACGGCGACCATCAGAAGTCCAAACGTCCAAAACCAACGGAAAGCGATTGCGAGCGTTTTGCGGTAACTATTCCCGCTCGAAAAAGGTTCAAACAGATCAACAAGGGAAACGTATTCTCCCTCGACCATCCGCGCCGCCATTCCGAGCAAACCGACGACAAGCGGCAACGTGAAAAACAGCTGCAGCAGCGCCGAGATGCAGTTAAAAACTATCGCGGCGATCGGGCGGGCAACATCATCCGCCGCCACGAACGCCAAAACGCTCCCGAAAACCTGGGCAAGAAGAACCGTTAACAGAATCGGCAGGAAACAAAGCACGATTCCCTCGATCAATTTCAGGCGGTTGCTTTTTCGGGAAAGCACGTCTCCCGCCGCGACGCGCGCGGCACGAAAATCCGGCAGCGGTTTCGATCCCATACGCGTCTCCTTTCTCCGAACGGTTCTTTCCTTAAAAATATCTCTTATCATTATAACAAAAATTGCGGAATTTTACAATACCTTTCCCGCAAATTTTTCCTTTTTCGGGAAACCGTTTGCAATTTCGGATGAAAAGGGCGGTTGCGACCATGGTCGCAACCGCCC
>JAGAEA010000019.1 GCA_017613355.1 Clostridia bacterium | reverse complement strand
TTTGATATCCTCGTGCACGGGGACGCTCTCGATCACTTCAAAGGTCAGGTTTTCCTTCTCGCACAGCGATTTGAGCCGCGCGATCTTTTCCGGTTGCCAGACTTCGCCCACGGGAACGTCGTAAACCGCGGTCACCACGCCCTCCATGGCAGGGATCTGACGGATGTACGACAGCGGGATGCTATCCCCTTCTCCGTACCAACGGAATGTCATTTTCATTTGTGAAACTCTCCGATCCGATATTTTTATTCTTCGATCCGCACCCGCGCTCCGTTGGAACGGTAGGCGGCAAGGATCATGCGAATGACCTTTGCGCCCTCTGCTCCGTTCAGCCAAAACGGTCGATTTTCGCGCACGTGTTGATAGAAATCGGCAATCAGTGCCTTGTGTCCGTTGCCCCAGACCCATTTGCCGGAGCCGGTATCGTCTTCGCCCGAAAGGACGCGGTGGTCCACCGTGAATTGATGGTTCATCGCTTCGATCAATTTACCGGAAGCAAGAGAGAGATTCAGCTGCACCGGAAAATCGTCGCTTCCCGCCGTGGTTGCGAAGAACTGCCAGAGAATACCGTTTTTGCCTTCAAAAGTACAAATAGCGGTATCCTCCACCTCGATCTCCCCTTGGTGAAAATCGTTTGAAACGCGTGCCGTGACTGCTTCCGGCATACCGAACACCCATTGCATGATGTCCATCGTGTGAATTGCCTGATTGATCAACACCCCGCCGCCCTCGTGCGCCTTCGTTCCGCGCCATGCGGCAGACGCATAATATGCCGCGTCCCGCTTCCAAACCACGTTCGCATAGCCCGCCACAGGGCAGTCCGTTTCGGACATTTCTTTCAGTTTGCGCATATTCGGCTCATACCGATTTTGGTGACAAACGCCGAGAAGCGCCGAGCTTTTCCGTTCCGCCGCGAGGATTGCCTGCAACTGCTCTTCCGAAATAGCAAGCGGCTTTTCGCAAAGCACATGGATCCCTCGATCCAACGCTGTGATCGTCATGGGTGCGTGCAGATCGTGCGGCGTGCAGATATGCACGATGTCGGGGCGGACTTCGTCCAACATTTTCTCATAGTCGGTAAAGACCGGAATATCGGTCAAGCCTTGTGAAAGCGCACGTTTATTTGCTTTTTCCGGTTCGGGGTCGCAGAGTGCGACAATTTTCTGTCCCGCGGCAAGGATGGCTTCGAGATGCTTCCCCGAAATGACACCGCACCCGACCAAGGCGACCCGAAAAACACGATTTTCGATCATACGCATTGTAAATTTACCGATAGGAGTTGCCGGTGTCCAGCACCACGTCCCCGCCTTCCTTGCGGCGACCCGTTGCGATCCGCTTGTTCAGTTCGGCAAGGTAGAGATCGTCGTCGATCGGAAGTGTGACGGTTTGATCCAGCCAAGTGGAAAGAAGCATGGAGTCCATCAGCTCCACACCGTTCAGCCCTTCTGTTCCGTTCACGAACAACGGTTCCAAACCGAGGATCGCATTGGCAAAATTATTCAAGATACCGACGTGCTGCGGGTTCTTGCCGTCGGTTTCGACGTTGATAACCTCTTTCTCCGGCTCGCCGAAGCCGCCTTTGTAGGTGGCATTGAATTCCCGTTCGGGGGTTTTCAGTTTGGTAAAGGTCAGCCGATCTTCCGTCTTACTGACGTTCTCGCAGACGAGCTTGCCGTTGTTGCCGAGGATCTCGAAGCGGTTGGTGCCGGGGGTATCGCCCGTAGAGGTCACGAACACACCCGTAGCGCCGTTCGGAAACTCCATGTAAACGGTGACGTCATCCTCGACCTCAATGTCATGCCACTTTCCGAAATGGCAGAAAGAACGAACCTTTTCGGGCATCATCCCCGTGATCCATTGGAGTAGGTCGAGCTGGTGCGGGCACTGATTGAACAGAACGCCGCCGCCTTCTCCCCTCCACGTGGCGCGCCAGTCGCCGGAATCATAGTAACTTTGGGAACGATACCACGTGGTGATGATCCAGTTGACACGCTTGATCTCGCCGAGTGTTCCGTCCATGATCATCTCGCGCATCTTGCGATAGACGCAGTTGGTGCGCTGATTGAACATCATGGTAAACAGTTTGCCGCTTTTCTTGGCAACTTCGTTCATTTCCTTGACCTGTTTGGTATAAACGCCGGCGGGCTTTTCGCAAACCACGTTCAGTCCCGCATTCAGCGCGTCGATAACGAGTTGCGGGTGGGCATAATGCGGAACGGCAACGATCACAGCGTCCACAAGCCCGCTTGCGTACATTTCTTTATAGTCGGTGAATTGCGTGACCTTGTCGCCGCCTTCGAGCGCCTTGATCGCGTCCATTTTCGACTGCTTCAGATCGCAGATCGCGGTCAGAACACCGTTTTCAACGTCTCCCTGTAAAAACTTTTTGGCGTGCGAGGAACCCATGTTCCCAACACCCACAATTCCGAATCTTACTTTTTCCATATTCCGTCCTCCTCGTGGTATCCGATTTTTTGCAGGGTTTCTTTCAGCGACGTGACGGCGTAATCAAACGCTTCATCCGCCGTTTCGAAAGAATATTCGTTTTTCAGTTCATGCGCGTCGATCTGTCGGTACGCGTCAAAAATGTGAAGGTGCGGTTCGACCGAAAGGAATACCGTGCCATCCCTTGCCGTGTCCACCCGGCGCAGCACTTCCGCGATCTGCCCGTCGCCGTGTCCGCACGGAACAATCGACTTTTTCGCCATGATCGCGTCCTTGATATGCAGATATTCCAACGACGGAAGCATTGCTTCGATCCCTTCGATGGGGTCCTGATCGTTCATGACGTAGTTTGCCGGATCGAACACACCGCGCAGGTCGGGTAGCGACGTAAGCAAATCTCGCACCTCGGCGGGGTTCTGACCGTAAATTCTGCTTTCGTTCTCGTGGCAGAGGGTCACGCCCGCCGCCTTTGCCTCGTCCAGAAGGACGCGCAGACGGCGCAGGACTTCGTTCCGGCATTCCGCGAGCCGATCCTGCGGCACAAAGAAACTGAACATCCGCATTCGACGTGTTCCGAGAATTTCACAGGCGCGGAGCGCACGACGAAAGGTTTGCAAATGATCCTCGAACGGTTTGTCGATGTCGTATTTCCCGATGGGAGAGCCGAGTGATGAAACACGGATCCCCGCCGTTTTGAACACCGCGCCGATTGTTGCAAATTCCGCATCGGTCTTTTCCACCAACGAGCCGTTCACGTTGCGCGGCTCGATCCACCGGATCCCGTTCCGTTTCAGCGCGTCGATCTGACCTTCAAGCGTGCCGGACGCTTCATCCGCAAATGCGGATAAAATAAAATTAGCCATTCTTTCTCTCCGAATGATTATTTCACGATCGCTCTCAAATGCCGGAAGCTCTTTTCCATCTCCCCGAACGGATCCTCTGCTTTCACGGCATTGTCCTGCTCCACAAGGACATTCTTTACGCCGACCTCGCGGCACTTTTCATAGATCGCTTGAAAATCCAAAATACCGCTTCCGCAGGGGCAGATGCTTCTTTCTTCGTCCTTCGCCATATCTTTGAAATGGATATTCGGCAGACGGTCGCCGCCGATTTTTCCAATATACTCCACCGCGCTGTATCCCGCAAATTCCACCCAATAGGTATCCATAATGAACTGCCAATCCGAACAGCGTTCGAGCATCTCGTCAAAGAGGATCGTTCCATTATACTTTTCAAACTCAAAGCTGTGGTTATGATATGCAAAATGCAATCCTGCGTCCAATATCTTTTTGACCGGTGTTTTCAACTCGCTCAAAAAGGTTTCAAATCCTTCCCGATTTCCGCGGTATTCTTTTGGCATGGAGCCGAGCCCGATGACCGGGCAGCCGAACACCTTGTGCTCCGCAATCAAGGCTTCGGTATCGCCGATGATCCGTTCATACGGGCTATGGGTGCAAACAATAGGCAGTCCGCTTTCCTCACCGACTTCCCGCAGATATTCCGCCGGCATGGGCGCCGCGCCCGACAATTGTACATTTTCATATCCAATCGCTTTGATCTTTTCAAATGCATTCCGTAAATCTTCTTCAGTTTTCAGATACGTTCTGACCGAATATAACTGTGCTCCGAGTTTCATGTTGTTCTCCTATTTTTTTACAAGTATATCACGTTTTTCTCTTTTTGTAAACCATATTTTATATATTCAATAAAGATTGATTATTCAAATACTTCCGTTTGAGTTACCCCGAGAAAATTCCTTTTGCATAATTTGAAAGCAAATATTCATCCCGACGGGCAGGCTGTCGATTTCGAGAGATTCTTCCCGTGTGTGCGCTCCTCTGCCAAGATAGAGCCCCACACAAACCGACGGAATACCGAGCGACATGGGAATATTGCAATCGGTGGATCCGGATTCTTTTTTGCACGGGATGCCCGAATAGCTTTCGCAAACCGCGATCGTCCGCTCGGTCATTTCATTCAAAACGACCGGATCAACTTTCGCTCCGCAGGGACGAACACCGATTGTCCGAACCTCGAAATTTGCTTTTCCTTTTCTGTTTGCTTCTTTCATGACCGTCTCGAATTGCGTTTTCATGGCGTCAAGACATTCCGCGTCGTCGGAGCGGTATTCGTAAAGCATTTTTGCCGATTGGGCAATGGCGTTGACCGAGGTTCCCCCCTCGATCATCCCCACATTATAGGTGGTGCGGGCATTCTCTTTTTTAGGAATTTCCACTTGGTAAAGTTTCGTGATCACTTCCGCAAGTTCCGCGATGGCGTTTGGTTTCCCGAACGCGGAAAAGGAATGTCCCCCTTCGGTTCTGCATTCGACTTCATACCGGTTGGAACCGACGCATTTGCAAATCACTTCATCATACGTTCCGTCAAATGTATAAAATCGGCGAACCCGTCCTACATAGTCTTTCATGATCTGTTTCACACCTTTGAGGTTTCCAAGTCCTTCCTCACAGGCGTTTGCAACGATCAGCACACCGCGATCCGGTTTGATCCCGTTTCGGATAAAAAATTTCGTCGTCATCAGCAGGATGGCGAGGCAGGCGGTGTCATCCCCCACGCCGGGGGCGTAAAAACGTTTGCCGTCGCTTTTCAGTTCAAAGGGTTTGGTATCGGGAAACACAGTGTCGGTATGCGCCGCGAATACCACAAGATTGTCACGCCCCTCGCAGTTGATCGGGTAGACACAGTTTTTCGCTTCATCAATATAAACGCCTTCGGCTCCTTGTTCTTCCAACCATTTTTTACAGAATTCGGCACGGGCTTCCTCATGGTGGGACGGCGCGGGGATCTGAACCAACGACGCCAACAGTTCGTGGAGTTCGCTGATATTGTTCCGAATATATGCGTCAATCGTTTCTTTCATTGCTTTTTCCATGTGCAGACCGTTCTTTCTTTTATTCAGAAAATATCGGATTTCAGAGCATACTTCCTAATGTCTTTTTCCCGAACGTCTTTTCCCAATCGGCAGCGAAGCCGGCGATCGAGGTGTCGGTGGTGGTGTGGGCGAGCAGTTTTTTCATCACCTCGGCGGATACCGTTGCCGCGCCCGCGCCCGTCAGGGCGACTTCGAGCACTTCGCGGGCGGTCTTGAAACTTGCCGCGAGGATCTCGGTGTCGCTTCCCGCCGCGTCGAAGATCTGCTGGATCTCGGCAACCGTCTCCACGCCGTTCTCGCAGATGTTTTCCAGACGGCTGACGTATGGCGCGACGTACTTTGCCCCCGCGTTGGCGGCAAGCAAAGCCTGCCCCGCGCTCAGCACGGCGGTCACAGTC
>JAGAEA010000018.1 GCA_017613355.1 Clostridia bacterium | reverse complement strand
TTCGTTTCTTGCAAGAAACGAAAGAGCGCCCTCTCAAACACTCCCCGAGAAAGGAAAGAACAAGCATAAAAAAAGCATAATCGCGATTGACATCCGTTTGCAGATATGATATAATCATATTGAAAATATGCCCCGGTGGGCGGAAAGAAGGTCTCTTTTGTATCGCTACGAAACCCATTTGCACACCTCTCCCGTAAGTGCCTGCGCAAGGAAAACCGTTCGGGAAAATCTGGAATTTTACCATTCATTGGGATATGACGGCGTCTTTATCACCAACCACTTTCTGGACGGCAATTTCGTCGCTCGCAAAAACGAGGAAATGTCCTACGAAGAAAAAATCCGCCTCTACTGTTCCGATTACGAAGAAGGCGTTGAAATCGGCAAGGAGCTGGGCATCCGCGTGTTTTTCGGTGTGGAAATGTCCTATTTGGGAACCGATTTTCTGATATACGGTCTGCAAAAAGACTGGTATCTGGCTCACCCCGAAATTATGGAAATGAAAAAGAGCGAGGAGCTCCCGTTTCTGATGTCCGAGGGGGCGCTCGTCGTCCATGCCCATCCCTACCGCGAGGATTTTTACATTGACCACATCCGTCTTTATCCGCGTTGCGTGCAGGGTGTGGAAGTTCTCAACGCAAATCGCACCGAGCTCGAAAACCGCATGGCGGAACAATACGCGCAAGCCTACGGTTTTTATCCCACGGCAGGTTCCGACAACCACCGGGGCGCCGAGCAAAAACTGTTCGCGGGGATGGAAAGCAAAACGCCTTTGCGCGACGTTGCCGACTTTATCGAGCGCGTGAAAGCGGGAACCATGCACATTTTCACCGTTGACCGTTCGGAAGAAGTGAATGATTTGACCGCAAAATAAAACCGACCGTAAGAAAAGCCCGCTTCGGCGGGCTTTTCTTACGGTTTTGTTTCAATGACAATGAAATAGGGGGACGTGGGCGAATTGAGGATTTTGACCTTTGTGGCGCAAACCTTGTGGCGGCTCAACCCCGCAAGATATTCGCAAATCATCTTGCCTTCCGCGTCGCCCTCGGCGTGCCCCGGGTAAACGGCAACGTTGAGCACGGCGTCCCGATCCATCAGGTCGATTGCCGCCTCGATCGCCGGCATGGTGCTTTCCCGCATGGTCGTAATGCTTTTGTCTCCCCCGGGGAGCCATCCGAGATTGAACATTCCCGCCTTGAACGGGGTTTTCACGTAATCTTTCACGTATTGGTGCGAAGCGTGGATCAGTGTGTAATTCTTCGGGCAGCCCGTTTCTTCGAGATGCCGCGCGGTGGAATCCACCGCCTGCTTTTGAATGTCGAAAGCATAAACGTGTCCCCGCTCTCCAACGGTCTTGGAAAGAAATTCGGTGTCATGTCCGTTCCCCATGGTAAAATCCACGGCAACGTCGCCTTCGCGCAAGTGGTTGAGAATGAAATATTTGTGCAGTTCCAAAAGGTCGATCATGCGTTTGCCTCTCCGTTAACGGTTGTGAATGTCCGAACGCAGGAACTTGAACGCGCGCTCCACGGCATCCTTGGAATTATACCACGGTTCTTCTTCGTAGCGATAGTCGAATTTCTTGCAAAACCAGCTCACGTCTTTCCGCAGTTCGGTCAGATAATCCGAAACCACCTTTCCGCATTGCGCCGCGAAAACGGAAAGCTGTTTCTTTCCGAGCCGCTTTTGCCCGTATTGCAGGAATTTCCGATAGTGCGGCAGGCAGAAATAGGGTTGCGCCTGCAACTTTGCGGGAAACTCTTCGTCGGTCTGCCAAATGTAAACGGCGGTATCGACCATCTCCTCGAAATTGCGCGAGATCCGGTTGCAGATGTAGCAACTGTTCTCCAATTCACCGATGCGCTTGACGGGTCGGTTCCCGAGTCCCCCGCCAATGCCCCCGTCCCGCAGGTCGCCCGCAAGCTCGTCGAGGTGGCTTTCGAGCGTGAGCGCCATTCCGAGGCGATTCTTGCGAGTGAACATCAAATCGTAGTGCAGGCGGCAGAAGCCCTCGCGGTTGGTGCGAATGCGGATGTCCGGCTCCATCATGGAAGCGCCGAGAATGAGGTCGAGCTCGTTCTCCTCCAAGGTTCGGTAAAGCGCGCAAAACGGACAACCGCACGCGTGGTCGGCGGCGGATGCCTCAAATGCTTCATTGACGGGAATGGTAAAATTTTTATCCATGGGAGCGTCCTTTCCTCGGTTCATCGGAGTACCTTTCATTATAACGGATTTTACCGCTTTTTGCAAGAGATTTTGCAAAAAAAGCGGCGGAACCGGCTTTTTGTTGGGAAAAGCTCTTGACGAACGTTTGAAAAAAGGATATAATAGAAAACGGTCGGATATGCAAATGACCCGACCGAATATTTCCCGAACCGCACAAAGGAGACATTTATCATGTACCGTATCGGAATTGACCTCGGCGGAACCAATATCGCCGCAGGATTGGTGGACGAATCGTTCCGCATTGTTGCAAAGGAGAGCGTTCCCACTCTGGTCGGCAGACCGAATGAAGAGATCGTTTCCGACATCGCCGCTCTTTGTCAACGGGTCTGCGCATCGGCAGGCATCACCGAGGCGGACGTGGTTTCGATCGGAATTGCGTCGCCCGGAACGGTGAGCAACGAAACGGGCGAGGTGATTTACGCAAACAACCTCGGTATGCACCACTTCCCGATCATTCCTTTGCTCAAAAAACAGGTCTCCGTTCCAAACGTCTACATTGAAAACGACGCAAACGCCGCCGCTTGGGGCGAAGCGATCGCCGGTGCCGCAAAAGGAAGCCGTTCCTCGGTGATGATCACGCTCGGAACGGGCGTGGGCGGCGGCATCATTACGGACGGCAAAATTTACAAAGGTTTCAATTCCGCGGCGGGCGAACTCGGACACATCGTCATCCGCGTGGACGGGCGTCCGTGCACCTGCGGGCGCCGCGGTTGCTGGGAAACCTACTCTTCCGCAACGGGCTTGATCCGCACCACCGAGGAAAAGGCGGAAGAATGCAGAAAAGCGAACCGTCCTACCAAAATGACCGAACTGATCGCCGCGAAGGGTCACGCAACGGGACGCACCGCATTCGACGCGATGCGAATGGGCGACGAGGCGGCAAAGGAAGTTGTGGACGAATACGTCAAGTATCTCGCAAGCGGTCTTGCCGACATGATCAACATTTTCCAGCCCGAGGTTCTCTCCATCGGCGGCGGCATTTCCAACGAGGGACAAGCGCTTCTCGACATGGTGACTCCGCTCGTTCGCAAACAGACCTACGGCACGGGACTCATCCCCGATACCGACATCCGCATTGCAAAGCTGAAAAACGATGCGGGCATTATCGGCGCCGCAGTGCTTGGAATGGAAGTTTCGGTATGATCCTTTTCGCAACCGACCGACAGGAGCTTCGCGCCCTGTCGGTCTCTCGTTTTCTGCCGTCGGGTCTGCTCTCCTATTTTTGCCCGCTTGAAACCGCGCGTTTTCATTGCGACCGCAAAGACGTCAGTTGCGCGGTCATCGACGGCGGTCTTTCTCTTCCCTCGGCGGAACATCTCGCCGCCGAGCTTCACACCGCCTATCCCGATTTGCCGATGGCGTTGATCGCTCCGCCGCAAACTTTCCCGAACGCGCCCGCCGCCTTGATCCGCGACAGCGGAAACTCCGAGGCGCTCATGGATGCGTTGGTCGGATTTCTCGGCAAAACCGTCGGTTGGAGCGCCGACCTGACGACCTACGCGCTCTCACTCCCGTCTGGCTCGAACGAAGCTTGTCTTTTGGGATACCCCTTCCCGCTTTCCCCGCGCGAAGGTGTGGTTCTTCGGTGCTTGTTTGCCTTTGCACCGAAGATCGTCCCGTCGGATGATCTTCTCGACCTTTGCTTTCCCGAAGGAATGCAGAGCGCGGCGAACCTCTCGGTGCAAATATCCAAAATCAATCGCCGTGCCGCAAAAATCGGGTTTCCCAACCTGATCGTTTCGGAATACGGTCGCGGCTACCGCCTCAATCGCGCGATCATTTAACAAAAAGTCGTTTTTTATACATACGGTATGCAAAACCACCCGACGGAAGCCGCTTTCCCGCTTCCGTCGGGTGGTTTTTTGAAATTTTCACAGCGTATGGCGAAAATCGACGGTTTTCAGTCAATCCTTGCGCTCGGTCTTTTTGGTTTCGTCCCGTTTCGGAAGATCCTGCGCCAAGCCCACAACATGATCCACGGGGAGCGAAAACGCAATTCCCTGTCCCGGGGTTTTTAAGCCGACGCTCCGATAGAGCGCGTGCAGAATGTCGTCGCGGATCGCGGTGGGGACAAGAATAATGACCATCTCTTTTTCGGGCTGAATGGTAATTTTGAAAATCGTTTCCGCTTCCTTCGCGGCAGTTCCGCGCGCGGAAAGAACCGTGCCCCCGCGTGCGCCGAATTCCTTGGCGGCGTCCATCACCGCCTCGCTGAACCCGACGTTCACAATACAAACGATCATCTCATAGTCGAAATTCATCGTGCGTTTTCTCCTTTCCCCGGAGTTGGTTGATTTGAGAGGAACTGATAGATCGCGGCGCCGATCACACCGGAGATCGGAACGGTGTAGGCGATCCCCTTGCCGCCCCGTATCGTTCGGAATTTTTCATCCAGCGCGGCAAGCGCCGCGGCGGCTCGATCCTCGCGGATCAGGCTGAAAATGACCGTTTTTTCGGATTCCTCCAACCCCATATAGTGGAGCATTTCCGAACCTGCCGTGCCATGTGCCCGCATCACCAATTGCATATTGATTTCAAAAGACTGCAAAAGGTCGGTGTAAAATTCCGTTTTGTTCTTGTTGACGACCGTAATCAGCAATTTGAGCTTCTTCACGGCGGAAGGCTCCGACGCGGAATGTCCGTTCCGTTGCCGACGGACGCGCGGCTTTGTTGCGTCGTTCATGTTGCTCCCCCTTTTCACAGAAAGTTGATGATCTGCTCGTCATCGGCGTCGAGGATGCGCTTCATCGCGATATTCTCGCGGACTTTCTTTGCCATAATCGCGCGGAAGCCGAGAAGCTGAATGGTGATGAGCGGGGTCATCGCCACCATGGCGACTACGCCGAAAGCGTCGCTCATCACGTGATCGATCCCCTGCGCCGCGCAGCACGCGCCAATGGCAAACGGCAAAATGAAGCTCGACGTTAAAGGCCCGCTCGCAACGCCGCCCGAGTCGAACGCGATCGCGGTATAGATTTTGGGAACAAAGAAGGAAAGCCCGAGGGAAATAAAATATCCGGGGATCAAATAATACAGGATGCTGAAATGGAGCAGGATACGGAGCATGGAAAGCCCAATGGAAATCCCGACGCCGATCGAAAGCGCCAACAGCATGGAGCGCTTGGACACGCTCCCGTTGGTAATTTCTTCGACCTGTCGATTGAGAACGTGAACGGCAGGCTCCGCGAGAACCACCACAAGCCCGAGAAGAAAACCGAAAAGCGGGAGCAGTTGCCGATGTCCCTCGGCAAGCTCCGTTCCGATCTTGAAGCCGATCGGCATGAAACCGACGGTCGCCGCCGTGAGAAAGAGAACCAACCCGAAAAAGGTATAGAAAATACCGATCACCATTTGGTAAATCTTCCGGCGCGGCAGGTGCAGGAAAACCGCTTGCAGGATCGCGAAAAAGAGAACGATCAATCCAATGGAAATTCCCACTTCCTTGGCAACCGAAAGCAAGGTGCCGAACAGCGCGGAACCGAGGTACGCCTCCACGCTGTAATCGGCGAGCGTGTAGGAAACCGAACCGTCCGCCGCGATGCCGAGCGCCATGACCGCGAGGATCGGTCCGACCGAGCAGAGCGCCACCAACCCGAAACTGTTTTCACTCGCGTTTTTACCACCCAACGTGGTCGCAACGCCGACGCCGAGCGCCATGATGAACGGAACCGTGATGGGACCCGTCGTGACCCCGCCCGAATCGAACGCCACGGGCAGAAAGCCGCCGTTCCCCGCCGTTACGACCATTGCGGCAAGCGCGAAAAGCAACATATAGAAAAACATGAGAAGCGAAGAGAGGCTCTGCCTCGTTACGATCCGCAGGATCGCGAACACGAGGAAAAGCCCGACGCCGATCCCGACCGTGATGATGAGCACGGGGCTGTTCAGAACGTCCGAGACCTGTGCGGCAAGCACCGAAAGGTCGGGCTCCGCGACCGTGATGAAAACGCCGAGCAAAAAGCAAACGAACACCAAAAGCCACAGGCTCCGCGAGCGCGAAAGACCCGATCCAACCTGCTCGCCCATGGGCGTCATTGCCATATCCGCGCCGAGATTGAAGAGCGCCATTCCCAAAATGAGAATTGCGGCGGCAATGAGAAATACCGCCGTTTCCCGCAGATCAAACTTCACCAACGGCGTTAAATTGAGCAAAAGAACGATCAACGTGACGGGGAGAACAGACAACGCCGACTCCTTGATTTTGATGTAAAATACCCGCAGCACGGGGCGCTGTCCTCCTTTCGGGGTCATAATCGGTTCGGGATCCGGCGAACTTGCTCGCCGAGCGGCAGACCCTTCCGAAACGCGTCGATCACCCGATCGACCTCTTTCGGCGTTTCCACCGAGAAAATAAAGTGCCGTGCGGCGATCCCGTTGCGCAACAGGTCGTCAAGTCGATCCGACATACAGGTCGGCAGGCTGTTATAGACGACGTTGCGGTGTTCCCACTCCCGCAGAACGGGGAACGAAACGCCTCGGCGATCTTTGAGAACGGCTCTCCCTTCCCGACAAGCATCGCACCCGACAAGTCCTTGGGAAATGCACCGTTCAAGCGTCATCAGCGGCAGTCGCCCGTAAACGATCGCGGACGTGTTCCCGCCGACGTCCCGCAACTGCGGCAGGGTCAGTTCGGGGGAAAGGATCGTCTCTTTCATTCCGAGATCACGGCAAAGTGCCGCGCTCTCGCGGTTGGTAACGTTCAGTCGGTAATCGCCGACGGGTTCCAAACCCGCTTCGAGAACCAACCCGAGATGGCCGAGGTTGCCAACGAGTGCCCAACGCGCGCCCTTTTGTTTCGTCTCGGATAACTGCGCACGGACCGCGTCCATGTCGCCGTCGAAAATGACGGGCGGCATCACAACACCGTTTGCGGGTGCTTCAAACGCGAAAAGCGGTAGGTAAACCCTTTCAAAATATGCAAGCGCGGCGGGCGTGATCTGTTCGCGGCTGTCAAACCTTGCCGATCGAACAGCCTCCCGTGCTCCGTCGGGTCGCCGCCATTCGATGGGCAGACGTTCCCTCCCCTTCGGCGCGGCAGCGGCATCCAGCGCGTCGATCGCGCGGCGGCGCAGGTCGTTCAACTTCGACACGGGAAGCATCAGTCCCTCTTCCGCGTCGGTTTGCGCTTCGGCAACGCGGTACGGCGTTCCGCCCATGCGCGAAAGACTGCGGATCAAATCCTCCCGCGAAAGCGGCGCGGTGCGCGCGATCTGCGGGACGTCGCCCGCGACCGTTACGCTCCGGTCTTTCGTTGTCAAAGAGAGTTTGACGGGTTCGTCGCTTCGGAACGACACGAATAAAGACACATCGACTTTTTTCGCCAAGCCCGCAAAAGAAAAAACCTCGCGGGTGTTCCGTTTGTCCGCTTCGCTCCGAACGCCGAGCATAGAGCGGTCGAGCCGCCCCGTATAATACCCGTCGGTAAAACCGCCTCGGGAAAAAGCGTCCGAAAGCACGCGCATCTCCTCTGCGTCGGCGGGTCGGTTTTCGTCCAGGAGCCGTCGGAAAACGCGCGTAACGTCGCGCACATACTCGGGCGCTTTCATGCGTCCCTCGATTTTGAGCGACGCGACGCCGAGCGAGATCAACTCGGGGATATGCTCCGCCAAAGAAAGGTCTTTGAGCGAGAGCGGATAGGAACCGTTGTAGGGCAGTCGGCAAGGTTGGGCACAGTCGCCGCGATTGCCGCTCCGACCTCCCACTACAGAGGAAAACAGACATTGCCCCGAATGACTGACGCAAAGCGCGCCGTGAACGAACAGTTCGGTTTCGATCGGGGATTCCTGCAAAAGGCGGACAAGGTTCTCTTTCGAGATTTCCCGCGCCGCGACCATGCGGTAAAAGCCGAACGCCCGCAGTTGTTCCGCCATGGCGCTGTTATGCCCCGACATTTGCGTACTTGCGTGGAGCTCCAACGAAGGGATTGCCCTTCGGATCGCCATGGCACCGCCGACGTCGGCAACGATCAGCGCGTCAACGCCCGCTTCCGCCGCGTCCCAAGCCGCGTCGAGAAACTGCGGCAACTCGCGGTCGGTTACCAACGTGTTGAGCGTCAGATAAACCTTTACGCCGTAGGCGTGCGCTTTTCGCACCGCTTCGCGCAAAGCTTCGGGAGAAAAATTACCGGCATGGATCCGAGCGTTCATCGCAACGCCGCCGAGATAAACGGCGTCCGCCCCGCCTTCAATAGCGGCGTCCAATGCCGACACGGATCCTGCCGGGCAAAGCAACTCGGGTTTCTCGATCGGTTTTTTCATCGTCAGATATCGCTGAACGTCAGCAGATCGAACATGGTACCCACGCGGCGTTTATTCGCCGCTTTCATGCTCTTCTCTTCCGTTTCCCGCGCCGCGGTCGCTTCGCTCTCCGCTCTCACAGACGGCTCTTCCGGCGCGGGCGTTTCCACGGGCGCCGTGTCGAATTCCCGCCCCTCGAAAGAAAGCTGTTGGGGTTTTTCGGCGGCGTGTTCGAGAACCAAACGCATAGCGGCGTTGTCCTGCCGCACGGTTTCCAGCTCCGCGCGCAGGTCTTCCACCGCTTTTTTCAGGTGTTCGTTCTCCGCCGCAAAGCGGGAAGCGTCCTTTTCCGCCTTTTTGTAGGCTTCCTGCGCGGCAAGCCGCTCCGAACAATAGGAAAGGGCGCATAGGATCGCCGCCTCGTTTTTGGTACAGCGGGGACTTTTGAGATTGATGTCCCGCATCCGACGGTCGAGGATACCCACAATGTTCTCCACTTCGTCCTGTGACGCATCGCTGATGATATTCAGTTGCATATCCGCAACCGTAATGTTATACCTTTGTTTCATTTTCGCGCGATCCTTTCCGAAAATCCTGTATCTTATTTTATTATACAATAAATCGGGTCGCTTGAAAAGACCTTTTCCCGTTTTTTTTGAAAAATCTTTCGGTCGTTTTCGACATCTGGCGCGGACTTGCGGGAAAACTCAACGGTCTTCGTCACGAAATTGAAGGCGGTAAAGAGACGCATAGGTTCCCTCGCGGGCGATCAGTTCCGCGTGGGTCCCCTGCTCGGTGACCCGCCCTCTTTCGATCACGGCGATCTCGTCCGCGTTTTTCACGGTGGAAAGCCGATGTGCCACCACGAGGGTCGTTCTCCCGCGGCAAAGCTCGTCCAATGCCTGCTGGATCAGAATTTCGGTAGTGTTGTCAAGCGCGCTGGTGGCTTCGTCGAGGATCAGGATCGGCGGATTTTTGAGAAAGACCCGTGCAATGGAAAGCCGTTGCCTTTGCCCGCCCGAAAGGCGAACCCCACGTTCTCCGATCTGCGTTTCATAACCGTTCGGCAAAGACAGGATATAATCGTGGATGTTGGCGCGCTTCGCCGCTTCCACAACCTCTTCCTCGGTGGCGTCGAGACGCCCATAGAGGATGTTTTCGCGGATGCTCGCGTTGAACAGGTAAACGTCTTGCTGAACGATGCCGATATTGCGGCGCAGGGATTGCATGGTGACCGAATGAAGATCTTTGCCGTCGATCAGAATTTCCCCGTCGGTCACGTCGTAAAAGTGCGGGATCAAGTGGCAAATCGTCGTTTTCCCACCACCCGACGGTCCGACCAAAGCAAACTTTTTCCCCGTTTCAATGTCAAGGCTCACATGATCGAGAACGTCATGCTCTCCGTCGTAGGCATAGGTCACGTCACGAAACTCGATGTGTCCCTCCGCGCGCCCCATGTCAGCCGCTCCGTCGGCGTCCTGCTCGGGCTCGGTGTCCATGATCTCGACGAACCGCTCGAAGCCCGTCACGCCCTCTTGGTACTGCTCCATGAAGTTGATAAGCGTGGTGACGGGAGAAATGAACAGGTTGACCGAAACGATAAATGCGGAATAATCGCCGAAGAGAATGTCGCCGCGGTAAAGGAAAATGCCGCCGGCGATCAGAACGACCACGTTGAAAATGTCGGTAATGAAGGACGTCCCCGCGTGGAACTGCCCCATGGCATGGTAAGCTTCCTTGCGGGCGGACGCGAAACGCTCGTTGCCGCGCTCGAATTTTTCTTCTTCTTTGGCGGCGTTGTTGAACGCTTTGGTCACGCGGATGCCCGAAATACTGCTTTCGATCGAAGCGTTGATCTCCGCAACAGACTGACGGCTCTTCTGAAACGCCGCGCGCATTTTGCGGCGCAAGAACAGCGAAACGAGCAGTAAAAACGGAACACAGGCAAAAATGATGAGCGTCAGCCAGATATTGATGGTGGAAAGATAGACGAAGGAAACCACGATGGAAATGGCGGAAATAATGAGGTTTTCGGGTCCGTGGTGGGCAAGCTCACTGACATCCATCAGATCGTTTGTAATGCGGGACATCAGTTTCCCCGTTTCGTGATCGTCATAAAAACGGTAGGGGAGCGTTTCGAGGTGGCGGAACATTTCCCTCCGCATTTGCTGCTGCATCCGAACGCCCATGACGTGACCGTAATACTGCATGAAATAGTTGAGGAGCATACGGACGATGTAGATCGCAAGCAACGAAAGCCCCATGATCAGAATCATTTTATATTGGCGATCGGGGATATAAACGTTGAGCATCCGACGCGTTACCATGGGATAGAGCGCACCGATGAGAGAAACGCCGAGAGCGGCGAACAGATCGAGCCAAAAAACGAGACGGTGCGGTTTATAATAAGAAATAAATCGTTTGAGCATAATGTCCTCACACAAAGGTCAGATATAGAGTTATTCCTATTCTATCATAGTTCGGAAAGAATGTCAAGGACGGAGCCGTTTTTTCGTTTTCCGCCTTTCGATTTTTTGAAGGAAGGGGCAAAAATGTTGAAAAAGCTATTGACAAAACAGCGAAAACAAGGTATAATAAAAAAGTCCGCAAGAGACTGCAACCGGCATTTTGCGGATGAGTACACGGAGAAGTACTCAAGAGGCCGAAGAGGCGCCCCTGCTAAGGGTGTAGGTCGGTTATACCGGCGCGAGAGTTCAAATCTCTCCTTCTCCGCCAAAAGCAACTCGTTTGAATCCAGTGGGTTCAAACGAGTTGCTTTTGTAATTGAAAACCACCTGCTGAACAGGTGGTTCCAAAGAGGCTTTTGCCGTTGAGAAAAAATCTTTCGACATCGAAATAAAAAATGGAATCCGTTGATCAAACGGCTATTGTTTCTGCTTCAAAAGCCGTTTCAGGCGTACCGCTGCCTCTGCGGTATCCTCTGTGTTGCCAAAAGAGGAAAGACGAAAATATCCTTCTCCGCATTCTCCGAAGCCCGCTCCCGGGGTTCCGACGATCTGAACTTTATTCAGCAATTCGTCAAAGAATTCCCAACTGCTTTTTCCGTTTGGACATTTCAGCCAGATATACGGCGCATTTTTTCCGCCGCAATAGGAGATACCGCATTCATCCAATGCCTGCATGAGAACTTTTGCGTTTTGCTTATATACACGGATATTCTCTTGGATCTGCGCTTGACCTTCCGGCGTGAAAACCGCCGCGCCACCCTTTTGGATGATATAGGAGACGCCGTTGGTTTTGGTGGTGCGGTTGCGTACCCACATTTCATTCAAAGACATTCCGTCCCGCACCAATGCTTTCGGAATAACGGTGTAGCCAAGTCGCGTTCCCGTAAAACCCGCGGTTTTGGAAAGAGAGCAGATTTCGATCGCGCAGGTCTTTGCTCCGTCGATTTCAAAAATACTGTGCGGCAGGGTATCATCCTCAATAAACGCTTCGTAAGCGGCGTCAAACAGGATGACCGATCCGTTTTCGTTGGCGAAATCGACCCATCCCTGCAACTGTTCGCGGTTGAAAACCGATCCGGTCGGATTGTTGGGCGAACAGAGATAGATCAGATCGGCTTTTGCACATTCATCCGGCATCGGCAGAAATCCGTCTTTCTCGCCGGATGGAAGATGAACGATGGTTCTGCCCGCCATGACGTTTGCGTCCACGTATGCCGGATATGCCGGTTCCATGATCAAGGCTGTGTTGCTCCGATCGAACAGATCCAGCAGATCTCCCAGTTCATCGCTCGCACCGCTTGAAACGAACACTTCATCGGCGGCAAGCGAAACGCCCCGCTTTGCATAGTGCGCGGCGATCGCCTCGCGCAGAAACGGAGCGCCGCATTCGGGTAGATAGCCGTGAAAAGTCTCCTTTTTCGCTTGGTCATCCACTGCCTCGTGAAGAGCTTGAATGACCGCATCGCAAAGCGGGAGCGAAACGTCGCCGATCCCGAGCCGAAGCAGCCTTTCGCCCGGATGATCGGCAAGATAGGCTTTGACCTTTTGCGAAATACGGTAAAACAGGTAGGAATCCTTCAATTCGGCGTAATTTCGGTTTGGTTTCAACATATCCCCGTATCCCCTTCGTAAATGGTTTCCGCAGGTCCCGTCATGATGACGCGACCGTTCTGCAAAACGGTTATTTCCAGAACGCCGCCGTCCAGATGAACAAAAATCGGTGTGCCGCGCAGACAAAATCCTTTTTCGACCGCCGCCGCGACCGACGCGCAGGCACCTGTCCCGCAAGCCATCGTCACGCCGCTTCCGCGCTCCCATACGCGCATTCGCAATTCGGTTTCGGAAAGTACCTGCACAAACTCCGCGTTCACGCCGTTCGGAAAAGCGGCATGGTGTTCGATTTGTGCGCCGAGCGCTTCCACGGGCGTGTGTTCCGCATCGTCAACGAATGTGACCGCGTGCGGGTTTCCGACCGAAACGGGAGTGCAAACGAGATCGGTTTTTCCAAGGGACAGTCGGATTTCCTCCGAAACCCGTACGTCCCCCATATCGACCGCAACCTCTTTGACTTTACCGCCCATTGTGCGCAATTCCAACGACTTCAAGCCGGAAAGCGTTTCAACGGTCAGCTTTGTTCTGTCGGTATATCCTTTGTCGTAAACGTATTTTCCGACACAGCGGATGCCGTTGCCGCACATCATCGCTTCGCTCCCGTCCGCGTTGAAAATGCGCATTTTGAAATCGGCGACTTGTGACGGCGAAATGAAGATCATCCCGTCGGAGCCCGCGCCGAAATGGCGGTCGGAAAGCCTTTGGCAAACATTGCCGATATTTTCGGGAACTTCACCCCAGACATACAAATAGTCGTTCCCCAGTCCCTGCATTTTCGTAAAGTGCATGAACGTATCTCCTTTCATTCGGTGTCCCCGGCAACGCCCGACACCGTTACCTGCATTCGACTTATTTTGCCCTTTCGGACAACCGCTGTTCAAAGCGGTTTTTTCTTGTGTCCGTGGGAATTTTCGTCGGATAACAACCGTCAAAGCAAGCACTGCAATAGTCGCGGTTTCCGGCAAGTTCTCCGAGTTTTTCGGTTGGAAGGAAACCGAGGCTGTCCGCTCCGATGATCTTCGCGATTTCGGACACGGAATGGTGGCAGGCGATCAGATTTTCCCGGGAATCAATATCCGTTCCGTAGAAGCAGGGGTGGAGAAACGGCGGGGCGGAAACCCGCATGTGGATTTCTTTCGCACCGGCATCCCTGAGCAAAGAAACGATGCGTCCGCTCGTTGTTCCCCGAACAATGGAATCGTCTATTAAGACAATGCGTTTGTTTTTCACCACTTCTTCCACGGCGGAAAGCTTGATCCTGACCTGATCCAACCTGTTCCCGGGGGCAATAAAGGTTCTGCCGATATACTTATTTTTGATCAGTCCGATGCCGTAGGGAATGCCGGAAGCTCGACTGTAACCAAGAGCGGCATCCAAGCCGGAATCCGGAACGCCGATCACAATATCCGCGTCTGCGGGATTTTCCCGCGCCAGTACGGCGCCCGCACTCACGCGGGCGGCATGAACCGACCGCCCGTCTATCACGGAATCGGGACGGGCAAAATAGATGTACTCGAAAATGCAGAGCTTTCTTTTTTTCGTTCCGCAATGTTCCCGACGGGAGATTACTTCTTTTTGATTGAAGATCAGAATTTCCCCGGGTTCCACATCCCGAATAAACTCGGCTCCCACCGCTTTGATCGCGCAGCTCTCCGATGCCACCACATACACGCCGTCCGCCGTTTTTCCGTAGCAGAGTGGGCGAAAGCCGTAGGGGTCTCTGGCGCAAATCAATTTTTGCGGAGACATCAGAACCAGAGAATAGGCTCCGTCCAAAACATTCATTGCCCGACTGACCGCGTCTTCGATGGAAGGAGCGGTCAATCGCTCTTTCGTGACGATATATGCAATCGTTTCCGTATCGCTGGAAGTGTGGAAGATCGCGCCGGAAAGCTCCAACGCGGAACGCAGTTCAGCGGCATTGGAAAGGTTGCCGTTGTGTGCGATCGCCATTTTCCCTTTTTGATGGTTGACTTCTATCGGTTGGCAGTTGTTGCGATTGGTGGCGCCGGTCGTACCATAGCGCGTGTGTGCTACCGCCATGGTTCCGGACGGAAGCGACATGAGCGCGTCCTTGGAAAACACCTCGCCCACAACGCCGATGTCCTTATGCGACACGAACAAACCGTCGTCGTTGACCACGATCCCGCAGCTTTCCTGTCCCCTGTGCTGTAAGGCATACAGCCCGTAATAGCAAAGATGTGCCACATCCGTCGGTTTTTCGGAGATGACCCCAAACACGCCGCATTCTTCGTGAATACTCATGTCCGTCAATCTTTCGCGTGATCCATCGCCGCGCCGACAAAGCCCAAAAACAGAGGATGCGGTTTGTTCGGGCGCGATTTGAATTCGGGATGGTACTGCACGCCGACGTAAAACGGGCGTTCGGTCAGTTCCACCGTTTCCACAAGCAGTCCGTCGGGCGACATTCCGGAAAGGGTCAGACCGTGCGACCGCAAAACGTCGCGGTAATCGTTGTTGAACTCGTAGCGGTGGCGGTGACGCTCGCTGATCCGACGCGCGCCGTAGCAGCGCTCCATCGTTGTTCCGGACAGGATCTCACACGGATATGCGCCGAGGCGAAGCGTTCCGCCTTTGTCAACATCCTCGCTTTGCCCGGGCATGAAGTCGATGACCTTGTTTTTGCATTGCTCATCGAATTCACCGGAGTTTGCGTCGGCAATTCCGGCAACGTGGCGGGCATACTCGATCACGGCGATCTGCATTCCGAGGCAGATACCGAAATAGGGGATCCCTTTTTCTCTCGCATACTGTGCCGCTACGATCAGTCCCTCGATTCCGCGGCTGCCGAATCCGCCGGGGATAATAATACCGTCCAGCCCCGCGAGCGTTTCCTCCACGTTTTCGGGCGTGATCTTTTCCGAATCGATCCAATGGATTTTGATGTGCGTATTGTAGAAATATCCCGCGTGGCGCATTGCCTCGGCAACCGAAAGGTAGGCGTCGTGAAGCCCCACGTATTTGCCCACCAATCCGATATGCACGGTGTAGGGACGCGATTTGATGCGCTCCACCATGGCAGACCATTCGGCAAGATCGGGCTTTGGCGCATCGAGACCGAGTTCGCGGCAAACGACTTCCGAAAAGCCCGACTTTTCGAGCATCAGCGGGGCTTCGTAAAGGTTCGGAAGCGTAATATTTTCGATCACGCAATCCTTTTTGACATTGCAGAACAGCGAAATTTTCTCGAAAATCGTTTCTTCGAGCGGTTCGTCGCACCGCAAAATGATGATGTTGGGATTGACCCCCATACCTTGCAGTTCCTTGACCGAATGCTGCGTGGGTTTGGTTTTGTGTTCTTCCGAACCATGCAGGTAGGGGACGAGTGTGACGTGAATGAACAGGCTGTTTTCCCGCCCGACTTCGAGAGAGATTTGCCGAACCGCTTCAATGAACGGTTGCGATTCGATGTCGCCGATGGTACCGCCGATCTCTGTGATAACGACGTCGGCGTCCGAGTGTTTCCCGACGTTATAAACAAAGTTTTTGATTTCGTTGGTGATGTGCGGAATGACCTGAACGGTGGAACCGAGATATTCTCCGCGCCGTTCCTTGTTCAGCACGTTCCAATAGACCTTGCCCGTGGTCAGGTTGGAATACTTGTTCAGATCCTCGTCGATAAATCGCTCGTAATGACCGAGGTCCAGGTCGGTTTCCGCGCCGTCCTCGGTGACGTACACTTCGCCGTGCTGATACGGGCTCATGGTACCCGGGTCAACGTTGATATAGGGATCGAGTTTCTGCGCGGCGACCTTCAACCCGCGCGATTTCAGAAGCCGACCGAGGGAGGCGGCGGTAATGCCTTTGCCAAGCCCCGACACAACGCCGCCGGTTACGAAAATGTATTTTGTCATGTTGCTGTTCCTCCGTTCATTTTCCGCTGTCGCCGTAGTTGGAAAGCACGCGGGCGGAAGGATCGTTCACGTTGCAGCCTTCCCACGATTTGTTGGGCATCCAGAAATCAACGATCATTTCCGCCTGCCCGGGATAATATTTTTCAAAAATTTCACGATATAAGAGCGATTCCTTGGTGAACGGACGCGCATAGTCGTATTTTCGGCGCAGTGTTTCAAATTCCGCGTCGGTATAGCGACTCTCGGCAAACGCTTTCAGATCGTCCACCATGGAATGGCCTACCGCGTCCGAAAACGCCGCTTTTTCGCGCCACAGGATGCTGTCGGGAAGATAGCCCGATCCTTCAAACGCGTGACGGAGCAGATATTTTCCCTTGCCGTATTTGTTCATTTTTATTTCGGGATCAAGGCTCATCACGTATTTTACGAAGTCGAGGTCTCCGAACGGTACGCGCGCTTCGAGCGAGTTGACCGAAATACACCGATCGGCACGCAGAACGTCGTACATGTGCAGTTCTCGCACGCGCTTTTCGGCTTCTTTCTGAAATTCTGCCGCGTTCGGCGCGAAGTCGGTGTATTTGTAACCGAAAAGTTCATCCGAAATCTCGCCGGTCAGGAGAACGCGGACGTCGGTTCTCTCGTGGATCGCCTTGCAAACCAGATACATTCCCATACTCGCGCGGATCGTTGTGATGTCGTATGTGCCGAGCAGATGCACCACGTCTTCCAGCGACGAGAGGACTTCTTCGGGCGTCATATACACTTCGGTATGTTCCGAACCGATGTAGTCCGCGACCTGTTTTGCATATTTGAGGTCGATCGCGTCCTTGCTCATGCCGATCGCAAAGGTGCGGATCGGTTTGTCGCTTTTTCTTGCGGCAATGGCGCAGACCAGCGAGGAATCCAGACCCCCGGAGAGCAGAAAACCGACCTTCGCGTCCGCAACGAGCCGCTTTTCCACGCCCGCGATCAGCTTTTCGCGAATGTTGCGGCAGGCGGTTTCAAGATCGTCGCGGCGGACGGTTTCCGCTTTCGCAATGTTGCAATAGCGGGTAAAAACGCCGTTTTGATAATAATACCCGGGCGGGAACGGCATGATCCTGTCGGTCAGTTCCACCAGGTTTTTCGCTTCGCTCGCAAAGAGGATCGTGCCGTTCCGATCATACCCGTAATAGAGCGGGCGGATGCCGATGGGGTCGCGCGCGGCGATCCATTCGTCGCTTCTGCCGTCGTAGATCACGCAGGCGAATTCCGCATCCAACATGGAAAACAGCTCCGTACCGTATTCAAAATACATCGGCAACAAAATTTCGCAATCGCTGTCGCTTTGAAAAACGTAGCCCTTCTCTTTTAACTTTTCGCGTTCTTTTGCAAATCCGTAAAGTTCGCCGTTGCAGATCGCATAACTGCCGTTCAGTTCAAAGGGTTGCATCCCCTCGGGGTGAAGTCCCATAATGGAAAGTCGATGAAACCCCAGCAAACCGCTGCCCGCCGCGATCACGCGGCTGTCGTCCGGTCCGCGCGATTTGGTTTTGGCAAACGCTTCGTCAAATGCAGACCCATCGGGCACGGCACCGCAATAACCGAAAATCGAACACATGGTAATCTCCTATTCCACATCCTGCAAAGCGTCGTAACCTTCCTCGCCGGTGCGTACTTTCACAACGTTTTCCACGTCATACACAAAAATTTTCCCGTCGCCGATATGTCCCGTGTAAAGCACCTGTTTCGCCGTTTCGATGACATGACGGACAGGCACTTTGCTGACCACGATATCCACCTGAATTTTCGGAAGAAGGTTCGCTTCCACAGGCACGCCGCGGTAGTATTCGGGCTGACCTTTCTGCACGCCGCAACCCAGCACGTGGGAAACGGTCATGCCGGTAATGCCGATCTCCATCATAGCGTTTTTCAGCGCCTCGAAACGCGGCTCTTTGCAAATGATTTCCACTTTGGTAAACTTGGGAGAACCGTCGGCGATCGCGGGCATCTTTTTAACGGGGATCGCTTCGGCGACCGGAGCGTCACCGCTCACGGCAACGGCGCCGACATATCCGTAATCCAGACTTTCCACCGCGGGAACGAAATCCGCGTAGGCGCTTGGCAGACCGTGCTCGGTTTTATCGAGCCCTTTGACTTCTTCTTCGGCACTCACACGGAGCCCCACCGTCTTTTTCAGAACGAAGAAAGTCGCCGTCATCATTGCCGCTGTCCATACGAGAATTGCCGCAATGCCGAGCAACTGCACGCCGAGCAAACGGAAACTGCCGGTATAAAACAATCCGTTCAATCCGGCGGGCGCGGCGGGGTTCGCCAAAAGCCCGACCGCGATCGTGCCCCACACGCCGTTTGCCAGGTGAACGCCTACGGCGCCCACGGGGTCGTCGATGTGGAGTTTCAAATCGAGAACTTCCACCACAAACACAACGAGAATGCCGGAAACAACACCAACCACCGTAGCACCCACGGCATCCAGCGCGTCGCACCCCGCCGTAATGCCGACAAGTCCGGCAAGAGACGCGTTGAGACACATGGAAACATCGGGTTTACCGTTTTTGATCCATGTAAAGATCATGGTCGTGCAGGTGGCGACAGCGGGAGCGATGGTCGTGGTTACGAAGATGGAAGCAAGCGAATTGCCGTCCCAAGCGGCGGCGCCGTTAAAACCGTACCAGCCGAACCACAGGATAAAGCAACCGAGCGCGCCGAGCGTGATGGAATGTCCGGGAATGGCGTTGACTTTCGTTACCTTCCCCGCACTGTTCTTGACGTACTTTCCAAGGCGCGGACCGACCATGATCGCGCCGATCAGCGCGGTCACGCCGCCGACCGAGTGGATCGCGGCAGAACCTGCAAAATCGTGGAACCCGAGCTTCACGAGCCAGCCTGCTTGGTTCCAGACCCAACCCGCTTCGATCGGATAGACGAACAGCGAAATGACGCCGGAATAGATGCAGTAGGAAATGAATTTCGTCCGCTCCGCCATGGCTCCCGAAACGATGGTCGCGGCGGTGGCGCAGAACACGAGGTTAAACACGAAGGACGGTGCGTTTCCGCCTTTGAGAAATCCGCCGAAATCGGAAAGGATTTTCAGGTTCGGAACGCCGAATAAACCAAGCACGTAGTCTTCCGCCATCATCAGGCTGAAACCGAGCAGCACGAAAACCACCGTTCCGATGCAGAAATCCATCAGGTTTTTCATGATGATATTCCCTGCGTTTTTGGCACGGGTAAATCCGGTTTCCACCATGGCAAATCCGGCTTGCATAAAGAACACGAGCGCCGCGCCGATCAAAAACCAAACGCCGAACACTTCTTTTGACGCGGTTTCCTCCACCAGTTTTGTAATTTCTTCCGGTAACATAAAAGGTATCTCCTCTATTGATGACATTATATATGAATTATCTCACGCTGAACAGAATGTCGGCGTAGGTCGGGAACGGCCAGTAGCTCTTTTCGGTCAGCGTTTCCGCTTCGTCGCAGGCAAGGCGCAAACCGCACATTTTCGGGAGGACGTGGTCGCGGATGCTTTCCGACTCGGCAATGACGCTTTCGGCGTCATGCAGAGCAATGACGGCGCTTTGCAGTTCCCCTGCGGCAACCGCGATCCGGTCGGTCAGTTCCGAAAGTTTGCCTACCAATTCGGTTTCATAGGCGCAGGGAGCGGCGGGAGCGACCGCCTTTTTCGCGGCGGCGTTTCTCGCAAGATCTGCGGCAAACCGCTCCACGGCGGGCGCGATCTGTGTTTTTGCCATATCGATCATGGTATTGGCTTCGATCACCACCGATTTGCAATAGTTTTCCAACATGATGTCGCGGCGGGAGCGCAGTTCGTCGACCGTAAAGACCTTGTGTGCGGTCAGCATATCCACGTTCTTCTTGTCCAGCAGGTGGGGCATGCAATCGGCGGTGGTGCGGTAGTTGAGAAGTCCGCGCACCTCGGTCGCTTCCTTGATCCATGCGTCGTCGTAACCGTTGCCGTTGAAAATGATGCGTTTATGATCCTTGATCGTCTTTTTGATCATGTCGTGCAAAGCCGTTTCAAAATCCTCGGCGCCTTCCAAACGGTCGGCATAGATTTTCAAACTTTCCGCAACGGCGCTGTTGAGCATGATGTTCGCGCAGGCAATGCTGTTGGAAGAGCCGAGCATACGAAACTCGAACTTGTTTCCCGTAAACGCGAAAGGCGAGGTACGGTTGCGGTCGGTCGTGTCGCGGTTGAATTTCGGGAGCACGTGAACGCCGAGTTTCATTTGCGTTTTTTCCGCACCCTTGTAGGGAACGTCGTTTTCGATCGCATCCAGTACTGCGGTCAATTCGTCGCCGAGGAACATCGAAATCACGGCGGGAGGCGCTTCGTTCGCACCGAGGCGATGGTCGTTGCCGGCTGTGGCGACCGAAATGCGGAGCAGATCCTGATAGTCGTCCACCGCCTTGATGACCGCGCAAAGGAAAAGCAGGAACTGCGCGTTCTCGTAGGGCGTGTCACCGGGAGAGAGCAGGTTTTGCCCGTCGCTCGTCGCGATCGACCAGTTGTTGTGCTTCCCCGACCCGTTGACGCCTGCAAACGGTTTTTCGTGCAACAGGCAAACCAGCCCGTGTTTTGACGCTACCTTTTGCATGATCTCCATGGTCAGTTGGTTGTGGTCGGTCGCAACGTTCGTGGTCGTATAGATCGGCGCGAGTTCGTGCTGTGCCGGCGCGACTTCGTTGTGTTCGGTTTTCGCCATGATGCCGAGTTTCCAGAGTTCCTCATTCAGGTCCTCCATGAATTCGGCGACTTTCGGCTTGATCGCGCCGAAATAGTGATCGTCCATCTCCTGCCCTTTCGGCGGTTTTGCGCCGAACAGCGTTCTGCCGGTAAACCGAAGGTCGGGACGGGCGTCATACATTTCTTTGGAAATCAGGAAATACTCCTGCTCGGGACCTACCGAGGAACGAACGTATTTTGCCGTGTCGTTCCCGAACAAACGGAGAATGCGCAGCGCCTGTTTGTTGAGCGCTTCCATGGAACGGAGCAGAGGCGTTTTCTTATCCAGCGCGTGTCCGCCGTAGGAGCAGAACGCGGTCGGGATGCAAAGGGTCTTTCCTTTTATGAACGCATAGGAAGTGGGATCCCATGCCGTGTATCCGCGCGCTTCAAAGGTGGCGCGCAAGCCGCCGGACGGGAAGGACGACGCGTCCGGTTCACCCTTGATGAGCTCTTTGCCGGAAAACTCCATAATGATCCCGCCGTCGGGAGAGGGTGTGATAAAACTATCGTGTTTCTCGGCGGTAATGCCGGTCAGAGGTTGGAACCAGTGGGTAAAATGGGTGGCTCCCTTGGCGACCGCCCAATCCTTCATTGCCGCCGCAACGGCATTGGCAACGCCGATGTCGAGCGGCTCTCCTTCGTCGATCGTCTTTTTCAAGGTCGCATAAACCTTTGCCGAGAGTGTTGCTTTCATCACTCTGTCATCAAACACCATGCTTCCGAACGTTTCCGATACTGTTTTCATTGTCTTTTCTCCTTTTTGAAAAATGGAAAAGGCGCCTTTCATGCCAAATAACATGAAAGACGCCGTTGCCTTCCTTTTTATGAAAATGGTTTTGAAAAAGAAAACCGCGCCTTTGAGCCCTATCACTCAAAGACGCCATTGCCTTCAACAAAACGCATTATACACCCTTTCCGGCGATTTGTCAACCCCTTTTTGCAATTTTTTTGAAAAAACTTGCAAAACAACGGACTTTTCTATTGACAAACCGAAAAAAACGTGCTATAATGCAGGAAAGTGAGCAAAGGCGTTCATTTTTGCACGGACGGAAATCCGCGCAAAAACGAACGTTTTTCTTTTTTTGCGGAAAGGCGGAATAATTATGTTGGAAAAAGAAGGAACAGTCCGAATCCCCTCCGGTTGCGCCATTGCGGCGGTAATTTCAAAAGAAGGAACCCGCATGACAGGCGAACGGATCATGGCGGCAATGAAGCCGATGCACGACCGTTCCAACGGACTGGGCGGCGGATTTGCCGGCTACGGCATTTACCCCGAATATCGGGATTTCTATGCTTTGCACCTGTTTTTTGATTGTCGGGATACCCGAAAAGCCTGCGAAGCGTTTTTAAAGGAACATTTTGAGATCGTAAAAGGCGAGATCATACCCACCAGAAAAATTCCCGAGATTACCGACGAACCGATTATCTGGCGCTATTTCGTAACGCCGCTCCGTTCGGTCCTTGCCGATTTGCAGTTGGACGAAAAGGAATTCGTCGCACGAACGGTCATGAAGATCAATACCGAAATGAAGGGCGCCTATGTCTTTTCAAGCGGGAAAAACATGGGAACCTTCAAAGCGGTCGGCTTTCCCGAGGACGTCGGCGTTTTCTACCGATTGGAAGAATATGAAGGATACAGTTGGACGGCACACGGTCGTTATCCGACCAACACGCCCGGTTGGTGGGGCGGCGCGCATCCGTTTACCCTGCTCGATTATTCGGTCGTTCACAACGGGGAAATTTCCTCTTACGACGCAAATCGTCGGTTTATCGAAATGTTCGGTTACAAATGCACACTGCAAACCGACACCGAGGTTATTACCTATATTTTGGATTATCTGATCCGTGTTCAGGGACTGACGCTCGAAGAGGCGGCAAACGTGATCGCGGCGCCGTTTTGGAGTACCATTGAAGCCAAGGCGGATACATACGAAAAGAAAAAACTGCAATACCTACGCACCGTGTTTCCCAGTTTGCTCGTCACGGGTCCCTTTTCCATCGTTCTCGGATTTGACGGTGGGCTGATGGCGCTGGGCGACCGACTGAAACTGCGTTCCATGGTCGTTGGCGAGAAGGACGATAAAGTGTTTATCGCCAGCGAAGAAGCGGCGATCCGTGCCATGGAACCGAACGCGGAAAACGTTTGGGCGCCGGCGGGGGGAGAACCCGTGATCGTAACCGTGAAAGAAGGTGTTTGACTGTGGGAGTGGAATTTATCTATCCGGAATTTGAAGTGATCCGAAACCGGGATCGTTGCATCAAGTGCCGCGTTTGCGAACGCCAGTGCGCCAACGAGGTACATTCGTTTGACGCGGAGCGCGGCGTGATGCTCGCGGACGAAGCAAAGTGCGTCAACTGCCAGCGCTGTGTTTCGCTCTGCCCCACGAGAGCGCTCAAAATCGTGAAAAGCGACTGCACCCTGCGGGAAAACGCCAACTGGCAGAACGATACCATCAAAGAAATTTACAAGCAGGCAAACAGCGGCGGCGTTCTGCTTTCCTCCATGGGCAACCCGAAGCCGCTCCCCGTTTATTGGGATAAAATCCTCATCAACGCCTCGCAGGTCACAAATCCGCCGATCGACCCTCTGCGCGAGCCGATGGAAACCAGAGTGTTCCTCGGCAAGAAGCCGGAAAAGATCGCACGCGGCAAGGACGGAAAAATTAACTGCGAGCTCCCCCCGCAAATCGAACTTTCCATGCCGGTCATGTTCTCGGCAATGAGCTACGGTTCCATCAGCTATAACGCACACGCCTCGCTTGCGCGCGCGGCAACGGAGCTTGGTATTCTTTACAACACCGGAGAAGGCGGGCTACACGAAGATTTTTACCGATACGGTGCCAACACGGTCGTGCAGGTAGCGTCCGGTCGGTTCGGCGTTCACGAGGACTATCTCAATGCAGGCGCCGCGATTGAGATCAAAATGGGACAGGGCGCCAAGCCCGGGATCGGCGGACATCTGCCCGGGGCAAAGATCGTGGGTGACGTTTCCCGTACCCGCATGATCCCCGAAGGGTCGGACGCGATCTCGCCCGCGCCGCACCACGATATTTATTCCATTGAAGATCTGCGGCAGTTGGTCTTTTCGCTCAAAGAAGCGACCCAATACCAAAAGCCGGTGATCGTAAAGGTCGCCGCCGTTCATAACATCGCCGCCATTGCAAGCGGCATTGCGCGGAGCGGCGCGGACATCATCGCCATCGACGGCTTTCGCGGCGGCACCGGCGCGGCACCCACGAGGATCCGCGATAATGTCGGCATCCCGATCGAATTGGCTTTGGCGGCTGTCGATCAGCGTCTGCGTGACGAGGGCATCCGAAACAACGTTTCGCTGGTGGTCGGCGGATCGATCCGCAGCGCCTCCGACGTTGTGAAGGCGATCGCGCTCGGAGCCGACGCTTGCTACATCGCCACGGCGGCGTTGCTTGCGCTCGGCTGTCATCTCTGCCGGACCTGCCAGACCGGCAAATGCAACTGGGGCATTGCCACGCAGCGCCCCGATCTCGTCAAGCGCCTCAATCCCGATATCGGATCGGAACGGCTCGTCAACCTGATGACGGCATGGCGGCACGAGATCAAGGAGATCATGGGCGGAATGGGGATCAACTCTATCGAAGCGCTCCGCGGCAACCGGCTTATGCTTCGCGGTGTCGGGCTGAATGAAAAAGAATTGGAGATCCTCGGGATCTCTCACGCAGGGGAATGAAACCATGAAACGAGTGTATGTGAACGAAGAGTGGTGCCTCGGCTGCCACTTGTGCGAATACAACTGCGCCTTTGCCAATTCCGGAATGCGCGATATGGTATCCGCTCTGAAAGATAAAAAGATTTTTCCGCGTATCCATGTCGAAGGGGACGATAAGATCACCTTTGCCGTCTCTTGCCGCCATTGTACCGATCCACTGTGCATAAAAAGCTGTATTGCCGGAGCGATCTCCAAAAAGGACGGTGTTGTGCGGATCGATCGGAACAAGTGCGTCGGATGCCTGACCTGCGTGCTGGTCTGCCCTTACGGCGCATTGACACCCGGTGAGGACGGGATCATGCAGAAATGCGAGCTCTGTCTGGAAAACGCCTGCGGCAAACCCGCGTGCGTTACCGGATGCCCGAACAAAGCGATCGTTTACGAGGAAAGGAGTAAAACGGTATGAAACGATATGTCATCATCGGCAACGGGACCGCCGCCGTCGGATGTGTGGAAGGGATCCGCTCGATCGACAAAGCGGGAGAGATCACCGTTGTATCGGAAGAAAAGCATTCGGTTTACAGCCGCCCGCTGATCTCCTATTATCTGGAAGGCAAAACCGATCTCGAACGCATGAAATATCGGGGCGACACCTTCTATGAGGACAACGGATGTCGGGTGATCTACGGCAAGCGCGCCGCTTCGATCGACCCCGAGAAAAAGCAGATCGTTTTAGATGACGGAACGCCGCTCTGCTACGACGCCCTATGCGTTGCAACGGGTTCGCGTCCGTTCGTTCCGCCGTTTGAAGGGCTCCAAACCGTTGAAAACAAATTTCCCTTTATGACCTTGGATGACGCGCTCGGGCTGGAAAGGGTCCTGACCAAGCAATCGCGGGTACTGATCGTGGGAGCGGGTTTGATCGGGCTCAAATGCGCGGAGGGCATACGGGATCGCGTCAAAAGCATTACGGTATGCGACCTTGCCGACCGCGTGTTATCCAGTATACTGGACGTTGACTGTGCCGCCGTCGTGCAACGGCATCTGGAAGAAAACGGCATTCGTTTTCTGCTCGGCGACACCGCCGTTCGGTTTGACAAAGCCACGGCGCGCATGAAAAGCGGAAAAACCGTGGATTTTGATATTCTCGTGCTTGCCGTGGGCGTTCGTGCCAACACGGAACTTGTCAAAAACGCAGGCGGCGACGTCAACCGCGGTATTCTTATCAACACAAAATGCGAAACGTCTCTTCCGTTCGTTTGGGCGGCAGGCGATTGCACCGAAGGTTTCGACGCCTCTTTCGGGGGAACCCGCGTGATCGCCATTCTTCCCAATGCCTATATGCAGGGACATACCGCGGGGGGCAATATGGCAGGCGACTGCGCGGTTTTCGACAACGCGATCCCGATGAATTCGATCGGTTTTTTCGGGCTCCACATGATGACAGCCGGAGCCTACGACGGTGAAATGACCGAAGAGCGGTCGGAGAACGCCGTCAAGCGGTTTTTCATTAAGGATAACCTGCTCAAAGGCTTTATTCTGATCGGGGAAACCGAACGGGCGGGAATTTATACGTCCATGATCCGGGAGAAAACGCAGCTCGATACGATTGATTTTGCTTTCGCGAGAAAAAACGCCTCAAATTTGATTTATTCACAAAAAATACGTAGACAAAAATTTGGGAATGAGGTATAATTATGATGATACAGGCAGAGCATCTTGACCATCGCGCCATCAACGAAGCCATCCGTCGGGGTGGAAAAGAAGTTACTCTGACCGGTTGCCTCGGTCAGCGCTTCCTCTGCGCCGGGATGTCGGGTGGAAAAGTAACGGTGTCGGAAGGGATCCCCGGAAACGCGTTGGGTGCTTATCTCAACGGGGGAGAAATCACCGTAAAAGGAAACGCGCAGGACGCCGTGGGAGATACCATGAATGCGGGGAAAATCGTGATCCACGGGAACGTGGGCGACGCGGCGGGGTATGCCATGCGCGGCGGCAGGATTTTCGTTCGCGGCGACGCGGGCTATCGCGCAGGAATTCACATGAAAGCCTATCGGGAGAAAGTCCCCGTCATTGTGGTCGGCGGTAAGACCGGCAGTTTCCTCGGTGAATATCAGGCGGGCGGCGTGATCGTGGTCCTCGGGCTTTCCGAGGATGCCCGACGCATCGTCGGTAACTTCCCGTGCACGGGAATGCACGGCGGGAAAATGATCCTGCGCTCGGACTGTCGGGACATTACTTTCCCAAATCAGGTAACGGCGCGTCCGGCAACACCCGAGGATATGGAGGAGATCAGAACCTACGTTTCGGAATATTGCGCTTTGTTCGGCGAAAAAGAAGAGGACATTTTGCGTTCTCCGTTCACCGTGGTAACGCCGGACAGCAAAAATCCGTATCGGCAATTATATGTTGCAAACTGAAAAAAGGAGGATACCATGAAATATTCCAAAGAAGAGGTCATGCAGTATGTCGCGGAGGAGGACGTCAAGTTTATTCGTCTCGCCTTTTGCGACGTGTTCGGAAAGCAAAAGAATATTTCCATTATGCCGGACGAACTGCCGCGTGCTTTTGAACACGGGATCGCGTTTGACGCTTCCGCGATCGCGGGATTTGGCGACGAGGCACATTCCGATCTCTTTCTGCATCCCGATCCCGAAACGCTGACGTGGCTTCCGTGGAGACCGGAACACGGGAAAGTGGTGCGGATGTTTTGCTTCATCACCGATCCGGACGGAAAGCTCTTTGAATGTGACACCAGAAGTCTTTTGAAAAAGGCGGTCGAGGACGCAAAGAATGCGGGATACACCTTTTCCTTTGGCGCGGAGCAGGAATTTTACCTGTTTGAACTCGACGAAAAAAATATGTCGACGAAAATTCCCTACGACCAAGCCGGATATATGGACATCGCGCCGGAGGACAAGGGTGAAAACGTGCGCCGCGAGATCTGCCTGACGCTGGAACAAATGGGCATTCGCCCCGAAAGCTCGCACCACGAAGAGGGTCCCGGGCAGAACGAGATCGATTTCCGCTATGCGGAAGCGCTTGCCGCCGCCGATAACGTGATGACCTTCCAAACGGTGGTCAAAACGGTGGCGCGCCGCAACGGGCTGTTTGCCGATTTTTCGGCAAAGCCGCTGGCGGAAGCACCCGGGAACGGATTTCACATCAACTGTTCGGTCAAACCGAATGACAACCTGAAAGATCGGGAGCGGATGGTTGCCGGAATTTTGGAAAAAGCGATTCCGATGACGGTATTTCTCAACCCCACCGAACAATCCTATGAGCGGATCGGGCAAATGAAAGCGCCGCGTTTCGTTTCGTGGTCGCGGGAAAACCGCTCCCAACTCGTGCGGATACCGGCGGCTTCCGGCGAATATCGGCGAGCGGAACTCCGCTCACCGGACCCTGCGGCAAACCCCTATATCGCCTTTGCCCTGATGATTTGGGCGGGTCTTTACGGCATTCAAAACGACCTGGCGCTCCCCGCGCCCGTGGATTTGAACCTTTACCGGGCGGACGAAGCGACAACGAAAAATCTGAAAGCGCTTCCGAGTTCGTTGGAAAGCGCGAAAGCCGCGGCGGCAGCCGACGAATGGATCAAAAAACGCATTCCCGAAAAGATTTTGAACCTTTACTGCAAGAAATAATCCGATCGGAAATTCCGGCGAAAGGAGGGGCGGAGTTTGAACCTGAAAGAACAAGTTTACAGCGTTTTGATCGTTTCGGCATCCGAGAAATTCAATCAGGCACTATCCGAGCATTTTTCCGTTCCCACTTTCTCGCCGGTCCAAGTGGTTTCGGGCGTCAGCATTGCCAAGCGGGCGCTTGCGGAGCGGGATTTCGATTTTGTGGTCGTCAATTCGCCCCTGCCGGACGACACGGGCGTCCGCTTTTCCATTGACACCGTCAATTCGGGAGACGCCGTTGTCCTGTTTTTGACAAGGAACGAACAATACGACGACGCCTATGAAAAACTTGCCGGACACGGTGTGTTTCTGCTGCAAAAGCCGATCGCAAAGACGGTCTTTCAAATTGCTTCGGAGTGGCTTATCAGCGCGCGCGAAGGACTGCGCAAAAGGCAGAAAAAGGCGCTTTCCATCGAGGAAAAAATGAACGAGATCCGACTTGCCAACCGCGCGAAATGGTTGCTTGTCAGCGAGTTGAAGATGACCGAACCGGACGCGCACCGTTTCATCGAAAAACAAGCAATGGATCGCTGTGTTTCCAAGCGGCAGATCGCGGAGGAGATCATAAAGACATACGGATAAATACCATTTTATAACAAAGCAATCATTCGTTTTACAAATTGGAGCAATCCGGTAACTGTTAAAATGTGATTATGAGTTCGATCAAAGCGTTACGCGCTCCGCCGGCGGGCAGTGCCAGCGCCCTATTCTCGTGGATGTGGGAAATCTGCCTCGGTTGATCCCCCAAGGCAACATTCAGACTTTAATGTCTGTTCTCCGCCAAACAAAACTCGTTTGAACAAAGAGTTCAAACGAGTTTTTTTATTTCTTACAAGTTTTCGTCGGCTTCTGCTTTCTTTAGCTGCCTTTTTGTGAACTGCTTTACTTCTCTGTCGTTAGAATTGTAAAAGATAATCACCTTGTCGTCGTATAGAATCACGCGGTTTATGAACGAGTTGATGAGCTCGTTTTCAAGCGAAAGCATCGGGCTATTCATAATATTATTTGCTAATCTATAATTGAAAAGGCTCTGAAAATTGCTTTTCAAAGCCAAAATGGTCGGAGATGACCAGACAAATCCGAACGGAGCCAATCCTCTTTGGAGATGGTTTTTGTTCCGTTTTGGTAGTTAAAGGTAATTACAAGTTTGTCGTCATAGAGAAAGATCGCGTTGATAAAGGTATCAACCAACCGTTGACGCTGTTCTCGCTTTCGGATATCCATTTGCGCCATGTGTTCAAACCAGTATTCTAACTGTTCGTGTGTCAGTTTAGGGTGGCGGAATGATTCCACTTGAATTTGATCATCCAGATCTTTGCGCCGCTGTTCCAATGTTGTCAGCCGATCTTTGGTGGATTCGGTATAAATCCCGTGCTGAATGGCATTCAGGATATTTTCGATTCCTCGGTTCGTTTCGGCAAGTTCCTTGCGCAGCAGAGGAAGCACCTCGTTTTCTTTTGCCAGAATCCGAAGAATCTCGTCAATCCATTTGGAAATCAAATCGGCATCATTCAACTTTTGGTGAATACTTTCCACTACAAGGTTTTCAATCCACATCTTCTGAACGGCTTTCTTATGGCAGCCGGTATGCCGTTTGGCGGAACTGCATTTGTAATAGCGATAAACGTTTCCCTGATGATTGGTTCCGCATTCTCCGAACATCATGGAACCGCACTCTCCGCAAAACAGTTTGGTCGTCAGGAGATAATCGTCCTCTGCCTTATGCCGTGCAGGGGCTTTTTTGTTCTTTGCAATCTTCTCCTGCACGCGTTCAAACAAATCGTCCGATACGATTCTCGGAATCCCGTCCGGGACGATGATCTCACGGTAGCGATACTCACCGATATATTTTCGGTTCTTCAACATTCCGGAAACGGTATCCACGCTGTTTCGCTTTCCATGATAGGGGACAACTCCCTGACGGTTCAGTTCTTCCGCAATTTCTTGCATCATTCTACCCTCTGCATAACTTTCAAACGCGCGCCGTACCAGCGGCGCCGTCAGCGGATCCAGTTGATAGTGCTTGTCCCTGTCAATTACAAACCCGATCGGGAGTGTTCCCCCGTTGCACTTACAATGCAATGCGTTTTCGGTATGACCCCGTAAAACTTTTTCGGAAAGGTCGGCGGAATAATATTCCGCCATCCCTTCCAGTACCGATTCCAAAAGGATCCCTTCCGATCCTGCCGAAATCGCTTCTGTTGCCGATACCACACGAACCCCGTTCTTTTTCAACTTTGCCTTATAGGTTGCGCTATCATAGCGATTTCTCGCGAATCGATCCAGCTTCCAAACAAGGACGATCTCAAACGCTTTCTTTCCACTCTCTTTTATCATGCGCTGAAAATCCGGGCGACGGTCTGTTTTGGCGGAAAAAGCACGATCGATATAGGTTTCGATGATATGGATCTCGTTCTTTTCGGCAAAGGCGGTACACTCCCGCAACTGCCCCTCAATGGATTCTTCTCTTTGGTTTTCGGATGAATAACGCGCGTAGATGACACCGTTCATATTGTTACTTCCACACTTTCTTTTCTCGTTTCTTTTTCCGCTTTCCACTTTTCAAACGATGCTTTCCCATCTTCGGATGCGAAGAAGGCAAGGATGTCCGGCAAAAAACAGCGGGCAAGCATTTCCACTTCGTGATCCGGCAGGTTCACGGTCCCGTGTCGATCCATCAATATCCGAAAGAAGCGGGTTTGCCGGAAAGACCGGAGCCATATGATGAATGCGGAAAGTTTTTTCAACCCCATTATAAATAAAAATCGATCCTCTGTCAAATGTGTGAATTTCAAATTTGCTTTTTTCTTACCTTTCATCTCTCTCCCTTTCGCGCTCGCGTCTTGCCTTCCAATTTTGCAGGAGCGAAAGGACGGTTTCCTTGATCTGTTTGGGTGTGTAGGACTTCGGGAAATAGGATTGGATCTCCTGATATTTGAAACTGACCTTTTCGGCTTGGTTCGCTTTCGGCTCGGTGATGATTTCGAGCAGCAGATCCGGGGTGATCCTGCCTTCTTCCGCCGCCTTCCTCATGCGGACGGCTTGGGAGAGGGACGGCGTACATTCTTCCAACTCGATCAGTTCCAGCAATTCCCGCTGGGATTCTTTGGAAAGTCCCGCCAACTCCGAGGCGGGAGAGAGCGCGATCCTTCCGTCATCCACCCGTTGGAGAAGTTCGGGAATGAGTTTTGTCAAGCGGAGATAGCGTTGGACGGTCGCCCGGCTCTCGTCGCTCTCTTTCCCGACGATCTCGTCGCTTCGCAACCTCGACTCCTGTTGGGACGAAGTCAGGTCGGTACGCTGTCCCTGCCGACGGAGCGCGTCCATCTTCATCTTGTAGGCGAACGCTTTTTCGGATGGGAACAGACGTTCCCGGTGCAGGTTGCTGTCCACCATGGTAAGGATGGCTTCGTCCCGGCTCATGGAACGGACGATACAAGGGACTTCCGAAAGCCCGATCTTCCGGCAGGCGAACACCCGACGGTGACCGGAGAGGATCTCGTAGGTATTGTCCTGCAACGGTCGAACGAGGATGGGCGACAGCACCCCGTACTGCCGGATGCTTTCGGTCAGGGCATTCATGCTTTCGTCGTTCTTGACCTTGTAAGGATGATCCTTGAACGGGACAAGGGATTGGATCGGAAGATTTGTGGGGGATGTTTGCTTGGGACTTGCGAACAATGTCTGAACGGTTTGTTCTGTTTCAATGGTCATTTGATTCATGTCTGTTTCCTTTCTTTTCTCTTTGGGGGTTCGGGGGACTCCGCCGACAAGCGATTTTTGTCCCCAAAATTCAGTGCTTGCCAAGATTTATCCCGGTGGATATCCCCCCTGTTTTCGGATGGTTGCTTGCCGGCAAATCGGTCCCGCGGTATGTACAAAAACCTCCTTTCCTTTGAATTACGGGGCGATCTGCCGGCGGGTGGGGACTATGTAAAGGAAACGGACAACAGACAAATATCCGTTTATCACTTCGTCCCAACGTGGGACAAAGTAAAAAAAGCCGCTGCACAGCGACAAAAACAGGGGCAAAAGCCCTTGCGTAAAATCGCTATGTAGCGGCTTTCCGATGAAAAAGAAAGCTAAAAAAGATGCGAAATGTGTTTATGAAATTGTGAAATTGAGTGAATATCGTTTTACCAGCCAGGGGAATACTACATAATGGGGAAGTATATCCTTTTCCGGCAGGTAACATGGATAGTATAACAGACCGAGAATACAATGTCAAGGATGAAAAGGCATTTTTTTGACATTTTCTTGAATTATTTTTACACAACCGCAAGGAAAACAATGGGGCAATTCTCAGGCAAGCACGGAATTGTGATATCACAATTCGCTTGTAAGGGGGTGCCCCTGAAACCCAAGAAAAGAGACATTTGACTTCGGCTCATCGTTGAACATAGTTTTTTGAATAACAGTTATTGGTTATGCCACCCGCGCGTTTGCGTTCACTTGCTCGATTGCTTTTCTGATGCCTGTCCAAACAGACAAATCGGTAAATATTTCCACCACGCTGCCCTGATCCGTAAAGGGGGATTCCTGCAACACCGACAAATCCTTCATCAATCCGTTATGAACGATGTATTCAACGATCTGGTTGACAAAATAGATCTGCCTGCTATCAAGATTGACGTCGTTCAGGTATTCCGCAAACGCGGCTTTGGCGGCGTTCATATCAAGACCGACAATCTCGCGCACAAGCTCGCCGAGCGGCTTTTGACCGTATTCGGCTTCATAATCCTCTTTTGTGCCGACTTCGCTCCAAAGGATTGCCTCAAGCGATTTCACGTCTTCCGCTGTCAACGGCTGATTGCTTTTCAGTTTGGCAATAACCGCGTTATCTTGATGCTGGCGGATGTAGAATTCCGCCTTCGCTTTGTAATTCTTCAGATCATCGTTTTCGAGTTCGGATTCATTCCAGTCAATGGACAGAATATCATCGTCAAAGTTTGTATCGTAGCGTATCTTGAAAACAGGGATATACTTCATCAGATCGCGCAGGTTTTCTCTGATATGCTCGAATTCATTGATACCCGCGTTTTCGATATAATCCGTGTGTAGGATTTTTTCGATCAGATCCGACTGCGCCATGATTTCCGGAATATTCGCAACGCTCGCAACAGCGGAAACCTTTTTGTAAAGATCACTGCGGTATTTGCCGTATTTCTTCCCGGCAAGATAAGCGAGTTCTATACCGTACATCAACGCATCGAACCTAACCGCTTTCGCGTCGTCTTCGTCCGGGATAATAAGAGGTGCAAGTTCCTGTCCGATGATCAGCGTATCTTCGTAAGTCAGCGTTTGATAGTTGTCGGGATTGGCATAGAGTTCGACATATTTCAGGTGCTGACGGACGGCAAAGTTTTCCTTGTTCAACTCTTTGACTTTGCTTACCATTTCGTCAACGAGCGCTTTGCGGAATGCAATCAGATCCGTCGTCTGATATGCCAGATCCTGCAATTTGAAAACGATCTGGGATTTCAAATGGAAGATCGCGCCCTGTAAAGCCATCATATTAGCCGTCGGTCTGCCTTTGTTCATGCGGAAAAACTCAAAGTTTCCGCAGAAGTCGAAGATATAGAATTTTTCTTTATCCTTGCCGTCAAGCAGCGTGGGGCAAAGGCGAGTGCCGCGCCCGATCATCTGCCAGAATTTCGCCTTGCTCATCACCTTTTTAAAGAAAACGAGGTTGAGAACTTCCGGCACGTCGATACCGGTGTCGAGCATATCCACGGAAATGGCGATCTGTGGGTATTTTTTCGGGTCGGAAAACTCGTCGATCGCGCTCTGCGCGTATGTCATGTAATTGTCGATGACCTTTGCAAATCCCGGCAGATGCGGGTATTCTTTATTGAACACCTCGTAGATCTTTTCGGCGTGCGTGTGGTTCTTCGCAAATATGATCGTTTTGCCGAGCTTTGCGCCGTAATCAATTTTGATCCCGTTCTCCATTACAACGTGCAGCACTTCGCGGATCGTGTCTTCGTTGAAGATCCATTCGTTCAGCGCGGATGACGCGATGCTTTCCGGCAGTTCGCCGTTTTCATCCTCGAACGTGTTTTCGTATGCTTCTTTGTCCGCTTCGGATAGTTCGTCGTAAACGATACCCTGTTCGATGAATTTCAGCCGTGTTTCGACCGACATGAAATCAACAAGAAAGCCGTCTTTGACCGCCTGCGCCAGCTCATAGCCGTAAGTCGGGACGCCGTTTTCCAGTTCAAAGATTTCGTACGTGTTTTTGTCGATCTCGTCTTTGGGTGTAGCAGTCAGACCGACGAGCGGTGCGTCAAAATAGTTGAAAATATCGCGGTATTTGTTGTAAATCGAACGGTGCGCCTCATCGCAAATGACAAGATCGAAATGTCCGATGGTAAACAGCTTGCCCTTGTCGTCCTTCACCGTGTCAATGACGTTCATCATCGTCTGATAGGTGGAGAAAACGCAGTGTGCCGTATAGTTATCTTTTTCTTCGCAGAGATTTGTCACGGACAAATCGGGAAGCAGATTCACAAAAGCGCGCTTTGCCTGCGTGACAAGTGAGTTTCTGTCTGCAAGGAACAGGATATTCTTCACCCAACCGTGCTGAAGAAGAACGTCGCAAAGGGCGATGACGGTGCGGGTCTTGCCGGAGCCGGTCGCCATGACGAGCAGGGCTTTGCGGCGATTTTTCGCGCCGAAAGCGTCGCAAACCGCCTTGATCGCGCCCTCCTGATAGTATCGCCCAGCAATGGCTTTGTTGACGGTGATATGGGCAAGACTTGTCCGCATGGTTTGCAGACCGAACAGTTTTTCCAAGTCGCGCTTGGAATAGACGGACGCCACCTTGCGTTCGGGGTAGAGATTGTCGATGATATGCGTTTCAAAACCGTTGGAAAGGAAGATGACGGGGCGGCGACCGTACTTCTTTTCGAGCAGGTCGGCATAGAGCTTCGCCTGCTGACGGCCTTTGGAAACGTCCACGCAGGTGCGCTTGGCTTCGAGGACGGCGAGGGCTCTGCCGTCGTCGCCGTAGAGGACGTAATCGGCATAGCCGACCTCGAAAGGATTGGGCATCCCGAAAAGTTCCACCTCGTTCTGCCAATCCCTGCCTTCCACCCAGCCGGCGTCTTGAAGCATGAAATCAATATAGATTTTGCGGGTTTTGTATTCGGAGAGTTCGAGGGGCTTGGGGGCGTAGGTTTGCTGCTGCTCGGTGCGGCGGGCGGTCAGCTCGGCTTTGAGGGACTTGTTTTCCTCGATCAGAGCGGAAAGGTCGATTTCATTGTTTGGAGCGGGCGCGGGCGTTTCGTCCGGCGCCTTTGTGAGCAGAGATGGGTCAAAGGGGCGCTCGACGTAGTCGTCGGCGTAGAAATAGGCGAGTTCATCGAGAAAATAATAGAGGTTTTCGAGGCAAAGTTCCGCCTGCTCTTGGGTCACTTTTCGGCTACTGTGCATGACGGTGTTGCCGAGTTTGCGGATGAATTCCATGCGGCGCCAGATATCGTTGCCGACGATCTCGCGGAATTTCTCGTCGTTCATCAGGGCGACGAGAGAATCCTGATAGGGCATGACCAACGCGCGGTCAACGGAATACATCCACTTCACCGCAAATTCCATTGCCCTGCGACAGTTGGAAACGCAGGAATCAATGTCAATATGGTATAGATTTTCGGCGGCGACGGCGACCTCGGCAAAGGACGCGAATTGCGCGTCGGATTTCAGGAAATCAAAGTTGGTCATGGTTTTTCTCCTCAATCATGGAACTCCCATAAGAATCTTTTGGACGGTTTGTTTTCCTATTTTTATTTGTTTTTTTCGATCAAGACATTTTTTTATATTAAAAATGTTTTGTCCAATTGGAATATGAATTTGTCTTTCAATTCCATTTGTTTCAATATTGCATTTTGTTAAGAACTCTCTTTTTGCTTTATCTTCGGCATCCATCTTTTCATCAATAAGATAATTATCTGTGCCGCATTGTGAATAGTCATACAAAAATAGATGGTGGAACTCGTTTTTTTGCAACCATTCAATTATTTTTGTTCGCCATGTTAAATCCGAATCCCCCAATGACATACCAAAAACACAGATAATATCCGCATTTTTTATAGCGTCTGTCGCATCGGTAAAGCGTTGTAAATCAATAACAAAATTTAATAAGGGCTTAATAAAATTTTTTTCCAGCGCCTCGTGATTATATGTAATCTCTCCAAATTGTTCTTTATTATCTATTCCAACTAATTCGTTTCCACCCAAGGTCCCATGAATATGGATCAATGTCGGGAGTCTGCAATACATATCTTTGCTGATTGATTTGTTTTTCTGATTGGATAATTCTTTTGCAATACGAATTATCAATTGATCCAGAAAAGTTGTGTAGTTGAAAGAAATGAAATTGTAATAAACGGGGGCATTTCTCATTCTTCTTTCTATTTCATTACTAACATTTGGAATACAACTCGAATAAAAATTCTTTATTGATCTTTCAATTTCCTCTATAATGCTTTGATTAAGAAATTCCGTTTTCTCATCTTCCTTTATCTCATTTTCCATTCGGTTATTTTCAAATTGTAAATGCCTGTCCATCTGTCTTTTGAAATCTCTGATACAGTTAATGGCTTCCTGTTCGCTTTGGCAGGTGGAAACGAACTTTGCCATTTCCATTTCAAAGTCGCCCCATGTTGAAATCTCTTTTTTCAATCTTTTTATCCATTCATTATTTGAGGGTTGCTGAATATAATATTCATAAATATCCTTATATGAACTTTTACATCCGCAGTTCAAATCTAACCCATTTCCTAATAAAAATGTTATTTCCATTATTCTCACCTCACCCAAAATATTTTTGCATCAAACTATCGAAAAGCAGTTGGGATTGATTCAACGCTTTTTGTACGGCAAGTTTAGATTTTTCAACTTGTTTAACAAGGGAAACAAATTCGTTTTGTAATTCAATCGGCGGAACAACAACATTTAATTGCTTTAACTTTGCTCCCGGAAGGTGCGCAATGGTCGCTTTTGCACCTTCAATAGAAGCAAAGCCCTTATTATCACAGTTAAATTTGAACCACCATGCTAAATAATCTGGCAATAGTACTTTTTGGTTACATCTAACACGATGCAATGCTTTTTGAAAAAAACATGGTTGCACTTGATTATGCCAAACTGCGCAGCGTCCAATTTCTCCACCTTCGCAAACCAACAGATCCCCATCCAAAAGTTGAAATTCCTTTTGATCTTCTTCGCCAAAATCCATTTGATTCAAATTGCTAATTTCAAATCTAAACCATTGAACATTGTAATTTGCCAAATAAGGGAAAGAGTGTTTGCCCGTCTGCTGCTTGGAATCCAACATTTTGCCTAATCTTGATGTTGTAACATCAGAAAAATAAAATGTGTTCCAACCTCTATCATTGTGAATAATGTCCCCGAACATCTCGACAAATCGGGCTTTGATGAGGTCGTCGAGGGCTTGCAGTTCCCGCCGGCGGGAATCAATAATTGAGCTAACTTTATCCAATGTTTTAACTATTTTCTTTTGTTCGGAAAAAGAATGAACCTTGATTTGAACTTGTGATAATGTTGCTTTATTTAAGGTTTTGCCCAAAACCGCTTTATTTGTTCCCTCATCCCACTCTTTTCCGCTGAATAAGTAGTATAGATAATCAGGTAATAAATCAATCTTACGCAAATCTCGAAATGACATAATTGCTTCATTCGAGAACATCGGCTCTGCCGTTATAGCGGTTTTGCCGATTGAAAGTTTGAAACTCATTATCACAGTATTTGCGGGAATTACGCTGATACCGCTTTCTTTTACCGCCTTATCAGACAAATATTCCTTTGTTTCGCTTATGTATTTGCCGCATTTAGAGAGATCTGCAATCGAAATCCACTTATGATCTTTTGAATTCCAATATTCAGGGTTATTTCGCGAAGGAGTTTTCCCCATTTGCAAATCGAATAATTCATCTAATCTATATTCCATTTTCCCTCCTGCAAATTATCAACCTTGAATTCGCCTCACATTGAATAAAAGTGATCTTAAATCAAGATATGGCACGATATTATCAAAGCACATCAAATCAATATAATATCTTTGGGGTAAGCATTTTTGTATTTCTTTAATTCTCTCGTAAATCTTGTTAATAATCTCATTATTGCTATCATCACCAAACACAATAAAATGAGGATTATCAGGTATTTCAAGAGCCAAGAAAACTTTTTGATTTGACAACCAATAATATTTTTTGTTTTTAGGTGGTAAATACACATTGAAATATACATCGCGTAGTTTTGCCGAAATCTCAATATATCCAACAATATGATTGTATTGCCAAATCCGTTGAGGAAATGTATTATAGTCAATAATCCGTTGATCCACCATATTAGGAAATTCTCGATTTAGTGCGTTGATTTTTTCATTATACTTTCTGTTCAATTCATCTGGACTCATTGCGTAAATTGGTATTGAGAAAATAATTTTATTATTCATACTTACTCCTTTGTTTTTATTGATTCAAAAGGGTGTTTAACTCATCCATCGCCTTGCCGATCTCGCTTTCCAGCGCCCGCAGGTTTTCCATGATCTCGCTCGTGGGCGGGTACTCTACCGGCTTGTATTCCGTCTGCTTATACTTATTGATGCTTAAATCATAGTCGTTGCCGACGATCTCGTCCTTCGGCACGAAGAACGATTTTTCGGTACGCTTGCGGTCGGCTTCACCGTCGAGGTTACGGAAACGGGCGATGATATCTGGAATGTCGTTTTCCGCGACGGGCGAACGTTTGTCGTCCAGCGAATAGCCGTCAGAGAACATATCGTAGAACCACACCTTGTCCGTGCCGCCGTGCCCGGTCTTGGTAAAGATCAGGATCCCGGTGGAAACGCCCGCGTAGGGCTTGAACACGCCGGAGGGCATCGAGATCACGGCTTCGAGGCGGTTTTCCTCGATCAGCGCTTTGCGGATGTCCTTGTGCGCCGTGGACGAGCCGAACAGAACGCCGTCCGGCACGATGCAGGCGCACCGCCCGCCGACGCGGAGCATCCGCAAAAAGAGCGCCAAAAACAGCAGTTCGGTCTTTTTCGTCTTGCAGACTTTGAGCAGATCCGTCGAAACCGTGTCCGCGTCCAGACTGCCCTTGAAAGGCGGATTGGCAAGGATCAGCGAATACTTGTTCTTGTCGGGGTTCTGATCCGAAAGACTGTCGCGGTATTCGATGAACGGATTGTCGATGCCGTGCGTCATCATGTTCATCGCGCCGATGCGGAGCATGGTCCTGTCCATATCGTAGCCGTGGAACATATGGTTCATGTAGTGGTCTTTTTTCTGCCGGTTGTAGAAAATTTCCTCTTTGTGCGTTTCTTTGAGGTATTCCCCCGCCGCGACAAGGAAGCCGGACGTTCCGCAGGCGGGGTCGGCGATCACATCGTCCGCTTTCGGATCCATCAATTCCACCATCATGCGGATGATATGGCGCGGCGTGCGGAACTGACCGTTTACGCCCGCCGTTGCGATCTTGGCGAGCAGATATTCGTAAACGTCTCCGCGCACGTCGGCGGACTGCGTTTCGTTCATCAGTTTATAGATCTCGTCCAGCGCGTCCACCACCTTGGAGAGCATGAGCGGCGTGGGCAATTTGAAAATGGCGTCACCCATGTATTTG
>JAGAEA010000017.1 GCA_017613355.1 Clostridia bacterium | reverse complement strand
TTTCCCGAAATCCGCTCTTTTCGACAGAGGGAGTCCCTTTCCCCGTACGGGGAAAGGGACTCCCTCAAATTGCCTTTTTTCATTCTTTATTTTTTCAATACCCCGTCCGCTTGCCCCGCGCGCGCCAAAGGAGTTTTCGGAGAAAATCGGCAAGGAACACCGAAAGCGGGACGAGCATGGAGATTGCCAGTTCGCGCGGCAGGAGCGGCGCCGTTCGGAGAACGTTTCCGCCGAGATACACAAACAGGATCTGAATGCAAAGCACCGCCGACATGATGGCGAGAAACACGGGATTTTTGCCCAGCCCCGCAAAGAGTTTCAGTCGGTCGGTGCGTGCGTTGAAGCAGTTGAACACCGAACTGAAAATGAAGAACGCGAAAAACGCCGTGAACAGATAGATGTTGTCGGTCGCGTGTCGGAATTGCGACGTGACGAGCGGATTTTTGAGAAAGAGCAGGGACATGGCGATCGTGAACGCGCCCATAACCGTGATCTGATTGACCATATAGCGGTTGAGGATGCTCTCCTCCCGCTTTTTGGGTTTTTCCTTCATGTAGTCGGGAAGGGGCGGCTCCCCCGCAAAGGCAAGCCCGCCGAGGGTATCCATGATCAGGTTGATCCAAAGCATTTGCACCACGGTCACGGGCGAGTCGATGCCGAGGAACGGACAGATCATCGTTACGCCGACCGCCGAAAAATTCATGGTCAGTTGAAGCGTGATGAATTTTCGGATACTCTTGAACACCGTCCGACCGTAGAGCACCGCGCGAACGATCGAGGCGAGGTTGTTGTCGAGAATGATGATGTCTCCCGCGTCCTTTGCCACCTGCGTACCCGTTCCCATGGCGAACCCGATGTCGGCGCGTCGGAGCGCGGGCGCGTCGTTGATGCCGTCGCCCGTCATGCCCGTCACCAGTCCCGTTTCCTGCGTCACGCGCACCAGTCGGCTTTTGTCGGTCGGCAGAGCGCGGGCGACCACGGCAAGTCGGGGGAGCAGTTCCCGTAAACGGACGTCCGAGAGCCGTGCGAGTTCGGCACTGTCGAGGATCAGGTCGCGCGCGTCATTCAGAATGCCGCAGGCGGAAGCGATCGAAGCGGCGGTTTCGCGGTTGTCGCCCGTGATCATCACCACGCCCACGCCCGCCTCTCTCAACCGACGTACAGACGGCGCCGCTTCGGGGCGAACGGGGTCGGAAAGGCAGACCAGACAGAGCAGGGAGAGCGAACCGCGAACCCCCGATGCGTGGGACGCGGCGGGAACGTCCTCTTCGGAAACGGTGACCGCCAACACGCGCGCGCCGTTTTGCGTCCAACGCCGTATTTGCGCTTCGACGACCGATTTACGGAACGGAACGGCAACGCCGTCGGCGCGGAACGCCGAGCGGACAAAGGGAAGCAGACGTTCGGGGGCACCTGTCAGAAAAGTCGTGTTTTGCGTTCCTCGATAGCTGACGGCGGCATATTTGCGGGCGCTGTCGAAGGACAGGCGGGACGAAACGCGAACGCCGTCGGGTTCCGCTTCACCGAGCACGCAGGAGAGCAGGGCGCGGTCGGTCGCGTTTCCGCCGAGCGCGACGGGTCGCCCTTTTTCGTCGGTTCCCACGGTCCCGTCGCCGCCGCGCATGGCAAGCAGAAACGGCGTATAAAGAGGGGTGCGCCGCCGCAAAAAGTCGGTCGCGGTCAGCTCTTCGCCGGAGGAAAACCAGACCGAACCCACGCGCATTTTGCCTTCGGTGAGCGTTCCCGTTTTGTCGGTGAAAAGCAGGTTCATGCTCCCCGCCGCCTCAATGCCAACGGGTCGTCGCACGAGCACTTGATCCTTCACCATGCGGCGAATATTGGAAGAGAGGACGACCGCAACCATCATGGGCAGACCCTCGGGAACGGCGGTCACGACCACGGTCAGCCCGAGCGTGAAGGCATGGAAGAGCTTGGAGAGCAAATAGGGAGTGTCGGCGATCTTCATGAGAATGATCTCGCGGCGCATCCCGCTGTCGATGAGAAAGACGTGGAAAAGATAGGCGAGCGCCACGAGAACGGCGGCGATATAACCGAGAATGCTGATTTGCTTGGCGAGCTTGGCAAGCCGCAATTTGAGAGGACTGTCGCGCTGTTCAAGTTGGATTTCGCGGGTGATCTCGCCCAAAAACGTCGCGTCGCCCACCGAAACCACGCCCATCTCGCCCCCGCCCGAGGTCACGGTGCAGCCGCGAAAGAGCGCGGACGGAGCGTCGGGGGTCATGGAAGCGTCGGGAGAGGGGACTTTGGCAACGTCGCGGCTTTCGCCCGTCATGGAAGATTGGTCGGAGAAAAGAGACCCGCGAAGCAAAAGTCCGTCTGCGGGGATGAGCTCGCCCGCGGAAAGGAGAACCACGTCGCCCACGACCACTTCGGAGATCGGGATTTCCGACACCGTGCCGCCGCGACGGACGCGGCAACGGACATTTGAGGACGCGGCGGAAAGTTCGGCAAAGGCGCGCTCGGAGGAACGTTCGGAAAGAGTGGAAATGAGAGCGGCAAGAAAGACCGCTGCCGCGATCCCCGCGGTTTCCACCCAGTCGGCGGTTTTGAAGAGCAGGACGAGATTGACGGCGAGGGCGGCGAGCAGAATGCGGATAACGGGATCGGACAGATTGCCGAAAAACCGACGCAAAAAGGACTTTTGCGGGCGGCGGGAGAGCGAATTGGAGCCGTGTTCGGCGCGGGAGGTTTCCACCGCAAGGGGGTCGAGCCCGCGAGGGGAAAAGTCGGACGCGGAACGATAACGGTCGGACGGTCGGGTCGTTTGGTTCAAAAAAATCTTCTCCTTCCCGAGAGTGTATTTCATGGCATTATATGAAAACGGAGAAGGAAAAAGAACAAAAAAGTTGACAACCGGATGGAAATTATAGTATAATAACATTTGATGATATTACGAAATCGTGATTTTTGGTTCTTCAATCTTTTTTCAAGGTTAGAGAGTATCATTGGGGAAAAGAAACCCATGCGGAGGTGTTCGTCGGATGAAAGTATTACTTGCCGAGGACGAAAAAAGAATGAACAGGGCGTTGTGTGAGATCCTGCGGCAGGAGGGGTATGAAGTCACATCGGTCGAGAACGGGGAAGACGCGCTTTACGAAGTCGAAAGCGGCATTTACGATTTGGCCGTGCTCGACGTGATGATGCCGGGAATGAACGGATTTGAAGTTGCAAAGAAGGCACGAAAAGAGGGGATCCGCACCCCGATCCTGATGCTGACCGCCAAAAGCGAACTTGACGACAAGGTGAAAGGACTTGACAGCGGAGCCGACGACTATTTGACGAAACCTTTTTTGACAAAGGAACTGCTCGCCCGTCTACGCGCGCTCGGGCGACGCAACCTGCCAACGAACGACGGAAGCTTTACTTATGAAGATTTGACGCTGGATGTCAAAGCCGCCGTTCTCAAATGTGAAAACGGACAGAGCGTGCGTCTCGGCGAAAAAGAACTTCGTATCCTGGAATACCTGATCGCCAATCAAGGGCAGGTGCTCACCCGTGAACAGATTGCGCTGAAAGTATGGGGATATGAAAGCGATTCCGAGTATAACAACGTGGAAGTTTACCTTTCCTTTGTGCGGAAGAAACTCGCGTTTGTGGAATCCAAATGCGAGATCAAGGCGCTGCGTGGGATCGGATATGAATTGAGGTGCCGAAATGTTCGATAAAACCAAACGGAAAATCGTTTTCACGGTTGTTTTTTCCCTTCTTGCTCTGATGATTGTAACGTTGACGACCATCTGGCTTTCGAACCGTATCGCGCTTGACCGCGAAAGCCGCGAAATGCTGAAAACATTTGTCGAAAGGTTTTCTCTTGAAGAACAACCCGTCCCCGCGAAAGGAGAAATCAGACCAGACGGCGCACCCGATTTCAAGTCCGAAAACACGGGGGAACCGCACGACGACAGACCCAAAAACGAACCGGCGTTCCGACTTTCCACCTTTTATTCCGTCGCCTATTCAAAAAGCGGTGAAGTCCTTGCGGTAAACAACGGTAACAATGATTTTCAAAGTGAAGAATCATTGATTAAAACCGCATCGTCGATTTTGAAGAAGGGCAAAACAAGCGGCAAAGCCGGAAATATGATCTATCTTGTCGAGGAACGCGGTGATTACACGCTTGTTGCCATGATCGACGGAACGATCAACCGCAACAATCAAATGCGATTGTTCCGTCAAATGTTGGTTATCGGAGCGATTGCAACGGCGGTTCTGTTCGTGATCTCGATTTTTATCGCGCGTCGGATCGTCCGCCCGCTCGAAGAGAGCGACAAAAGGCAAAAGCGCTTTGTATCCGATGCGGGGCATGAGCTGAAAACGCCGATCGCGGTCATTTCCGCCAACAGCGAGTTATTGAAACGGCAAATCGGCAATAATGAATGGCTGTCGAATATCGACTATGAAAACGAACGGATGTCCGATCTCGTCAAACAGCTTCTCATTCTTTCCAAAACCGACCGCGGAGATCTGCCGAAAGAAACGCTTGACTTTTCCAAACTGACGGACGGCGAAGTGCTTCCTTTTGAAACGCTTGCGTTTGAGAAAGGAAAACGGATCGAATCGGAGATCGAGCAGGGACTTTTCCTGGAAGGAAATCCGAACAGTCTCCGGCAGTTGCTTTCGATTCTTCTCGACAATGCGCTCTCTCACGGGATCGGAGACACGATCGGGTTATCGCTCAAAAAAGAACGCCACTCGGCGATGCTCTCCGTTTTCAATGACGCGGAAGAATTAAGCGCGGATCAGCTCGCACATTTGTTCGACCGCTTTTACCGCGCGGACGAAGCGCGTGCCGAATCAGCCGCGCATTACGGACTTGGGCTTTCCATCGCAAAAGCGGTTGCCGATGCGCACGGCGGAGAAATATATGCCGAGTACAAAGGCGGAAAAGCGATCTTTACCGTGACGCTTCCGCTCCGGAAATAAAAAATCGGAATATTCAATCTTTCTTCAATCCTCATCCGTTATAATGCAGGCAACAGCAAACGGATGGGGATTGTTGTTTTTCAAAATCAAATGAAAAAAGGAGAGACCGACATGAAAAAAATTCTTTCTATCGCACTTGCCCTGATCCTTGCCGCGGCGCTTGCCGCTTGCGGCGGCAAGACCGGCACGGTCGGGGACACAACCGACGAACAAAACACAAATGCAGACACGGCGGATACCAACAGCGGGCAAAACGAAATTGCGGACACATCGGAAACTTATCAATCGATTTCGGAGGTAGCCTCGGCGTTGGTCGGCGGGTTGTCCGACGATCAAAAGAATGTTGCGTTGCCGACCGAATACAGCTCTGACGTATATTCGATCGCAACTGCCGGAAACTACTATTTCTCCGGTGCGTTGACAGGCGCTGTAACGGTGGCAAAAAACGCCGGAAACGTTCATGTGTATTTGGATAGCGTCACTTTATCCGTTGAAAACGCAAGCGCAATCTCTTCCAAGAAAGGCGCCTACCTTACGGTTACGCTGATCGGCACAAACACGATTTCCAACAGCGGCGAAACGGCAAAGCACGTGATTGACAGCAAAGAAAATCTGGTCATTAACGGCACGGGAACACTGACGATCGATTCCACAAAATCCGCGATTGCCTGCGACGCGGTGTTTATCGGTCTCGGCGGAACGGTGAACGTTACGGCGGAAAAGCATGCGGTCACGGCTGACTCCGTTTATCTGGATGGTTTTGCGATCAACGCAATCAGTTGCGGCAAAGACGTTATTCACGCGGAAAGCGACTACGACGCGGTTGAAACCGCCCCCGAATTTAACTTTGGTGCCGGATTCGTGTATATCGAAAACGGGGCGATCACCGCAACAACCGTCCTCGGCGACGGGATTCAAGCGGACAGCTTCGTGTGTATCAAAGGCGGAACGTTCAACCTGACTACGACTCCCACGTGGAATAATCGTTATGTCGCAACCGCAAATCAGGAAAAGGGAATGTTCAACGTTTCAACACATCAAAAAGTCGCAAGGGACAGCGTGAGAGCCGGTTCGACTTATGCGGTACTTGAAGAAAGCGTCAAAGGCATCAAGGTCGGAGAAATCGATTATTACCTTGCGACCGATACGGAACAGGCAAACGAACTGACGGTTGAAAGCGACAAATACGCAATCGTGATCGAAGGCGGAACTTTTCGGATCAACACGGTTGACGATGCGATCCACGCAAACTCGGGTTCCGTGCTTGTGTATGGCGGGAATCTGACGATCAACACGAGCGACGACGGAATTCACGCCGATACCAATCTGAAAATTGCGGGGAACTCCGTGATCACGATTGAAAGCAGCTATGAAGGGATCGAAGCCGAGACGATCGACATCTCGGGCGGGACGACAACGATCACCGCTCTTGACGACGGCGTGAACGCCACGAACAGCAATCTGACCGAAAGTCAGCAAAAAACAGTATGTCAAATCAATATTTCGGGCGGAAGGCTCGACGTCACGGTCAATCCGAACGGAGACAGAGACGGGATCGACTCCAACGGCGGTATTAAGATCACGGGCGGCGTCGTCATTACCCGCGGTCCGAACGGACAAACGGCAAGCCCCATCGACGCCGCTAATGCAATTTCCATCACGGGCGGCACGGTGATCGTGATCGGGAATGCTCCCGGTTCCGGCGGAAGGATCAGCGGCTTCGGCGGTCGTCCCGGCGGAAGCGGCGAAGGAACGTTGTCCGTTTCAAGCAGCATGACGAAGACGCAAAGCTCCTCCAAAGGATTGTCGAGCGGTACCCATACCATTGTGGTCGGCGGCACGACCGTTTCCTATCAAAACGCTTATAGTTACAGCGGATATACAACGGTTTATGCAAGCGCGACGGCAACGATCAATTGACAGAAAGAACGCCGCCCCCGCCGAGAATTTTTTTCTCG
>JAGAEA010000001.1 GCA_017613355.1 Clostridia bacterium | reverse complement strand
TCTTGCAAGAAAAAGGTTCCCCCGCTCCCCAAACCCTTCACCTCTTCCAAAAAGAACAAACGCAAAAATGTTCTTGTTATCGCAGGAAACAATCATTTTCGCAGGAGATTTATCCATCTCGTAGCTTTCCCGTTCTTTTTTTGCCCTTTCCCGCATAGAATGGAGCAAAAACGATTGGAAAGGCGGTGTTTTTCCTTGAAAATGAAATCCCGTTTCAAAATGATTTGTTTTGCGTTGTCTGTTCTCCTGCTCTCGGCGGCAGTTCCCGTGGCGGCGAGCGCCGCGCCGAAGGAAGTGCCCGTTCTCTCGCGTGGGCTGTTCGTCCTCGCGGCGAAAACAGACGTTGCCGCGTCGGCAATGGTCGGCAACGACGTGACCTTTACGGCGGACGTCTTTGCGCGCGGCATGAACCTCTCCGAGGTGAAGTATATTACCGTCGTGAGCGTTCCGCCCGAAACGGACGGCGAGCTGTTGCTGGGCTCCACCCGCATCGGAGCGGGGCAGAGCCTTGCCGCCGCAAATCTCCCCTCGGTCGTCTTTCATCCCGCGAGCGACGAAGTGACAAGATCGTCCTTTACCTTCACCGCCAACGGCGGCGCCGTTCCCATGACCTGCAACCTTTCCTTCCTCTCCGAGAAAAACTATGCCCCGACCGTCAACGTCGCGGCGGGACTGATGCTCGACCGCATGACCTATCGCGGCGTTGCCATGCACGGCACGCTCGCGGCGCAGGATCCCGACGGCGATGCGCTGACCTTTGAGATCGTCTCCTATCCGAAAAAGGGAAGCGTGACCCTGAGCGACGCGGCGAAAGGCTCCTATGTGTATCATCCGAACAAAGGTTACGTCGGTTCGGACGCCTTTTCTTACGTGGCGCGCGACCCCTACGGCAATTACAGCGCGGCGGCGACCGTCTCTTTGCGTGTGGAACTCGCGGGGACTTCGGTGAACTACGTGGATATCATCGAGGAGCAGACCGTGGCGGCGATCGCCGTGACCGAGGCGGGCGTGATGAGCGGCGCGCAAATCGGCAATCAATTCTATTTCAATCCCGACAAAAGCGTTTCGAGAGTGGAATTTTTGGTTATGGCGATGAACGCCGCGGGGATCACGGAAGTCCCCGCTTGTGAGCAGACCGTTTTTGCCGACGACGGAGACATTCCGCCCACCATGAAAGGCTACGTCGCGGCGGCGCAGAAAACGGGGATCGCGAGCGGGACACAAACGGACGGCGTTCTCACCTTCGCCCCGAACGAAACCCTGACGCGCGCGGAAGCGGCGGTCATTCTCGAAAAACTGTTAGAAGCGAAGCCGAATGCCGAAAGCGTTCCCACTTTTGCCGACGTTTCCGAGATCCCCGCGTGGGCGGAGAACGCGGTTTTGACGTTGAGTTCGCTCGGGATCATGACGTCGACCGACGGGAATATCTCCCCGCTCTCGAATATCACCCGCGCCCAGACCGCCGAGCTTCTCGCGGCGGCAATGCGGTTTCAAAAGCGGTAAATAACATTTTTCGCAGGTCTGCCGCCCGACAGACCTGCTTTTTTTCAAAAAAATATGAAAAAAACGAGAAAAACCCTTGACAACCGCACGCAAATATGCTACAATAATATGCCGCTTGAAAATGGCTCCTTTTAAGTGCGTCCGAAAACGGGCGTCGCCATGGTTCAGCGAGTCTATGAGAAAGAGAGGTGCTTTTCGTGTTTGCAGTGATTGAAACGGGCGGAAAGCAGTACAAGGTTACCGAGCAGGACATCATTTTCGTCGAGAAACTCGATGCCGCCGAGGGAGAAGAGGTCGCTTTCGAGAGCGTTCTCGCAATTTCCGACGGTGCGGGGCTGAAAGTGGGTACTCCCGCGATCGAGGGTGCGAAAGTGACCGCGAAGGTGCTGAAAAACGGCAAGGGCAAAAAGATCGTTGTTTTCAAGTATAAGCCCAAAAAGAACGAAAAGAAAAAGATCGGTCACAGACAGCCCTTCACAAAAGTCCAGATCTTGAAGATCGAGGGCTGAACCCCGAAGAAATCGGGAAAATGACATGACGAAAATCGTGTTTTTCAGAAGCGACGGGATTTTCTACGGCTTCCGCGAGGAAGGTCACACGGGCTATGCCGATGCGGGCGAGGACATCCTCTGCGCGGCACTCTCGTCCATGACCATGTTTCTCGTGAATACCATCGAGGTTGCCTATGCCTCGCAGGTGGAGTACGACATCAACGAGAATAATACCGAGATACGGGTGCGGTGCAAATCCGCGCTTCCCGAATATGAAACCGACGACTACAAGCGCTATGCGGTGTCGGGGATCATCATGGGGTATTATTGTCAGCTCGGAGATATGCTCGAGGAATACGGAGATTATCTTGACGTTTCGGTTGAAGATCGACCCTATGAGGATTGATCGCACCACAAAAAGGAGGAAATGAACAATGTTGAGAATCGGTTTGCAATTCTTTGCCCATAAAAAGGGCGTCGGTTCCACGAAAAACGGTCGTGACAGCGAGTCCAAGCGTCTCGGCGTGAAGAAGTCGGACGGTCAGGCTGTCGTCGCGGGCAATATCATTGTCCGTCAGCGCGGTTCGGCTGTGCGCGCGGGCGAGAACGTCGGTTGCGGGAAGGACTATACCCTTTACGCGCTGATCGACGGAAAAGTCAAGTTCGAGCATTACAGCAAGGACCAGAAGAAAGTCAGCGTTTACGCGGAATAATTCGGAAAAAAGCAAAACTAATCGGTGGCGGTTTCCAAAAGGGAACCGCCACCGGCTTTTTATTTATTTTCAATAGGAGCAGAAGGCATGCCCCTCTTTCTGATTTTTTATTTTACAATGTCGTCGGTGCAATGAACGATGAGTTCGCCGGACAGATAATTCCATGTTGCATCTTTTTTAATCGCGGTCCATTCTGCCTTTGTACCGTTGAAGGTGATGTTTGTGAAACTCTTGTTCCTGAATGCCATTGCAGAAATACTTACAACGGTTTTCGGAATTGTGATGGTAACGGTTTCTGATCCGGTATCGGAGAAAGCGTAGGCACCGATTACCCGGGTTTGATCCGAAACCATATAGGAAGTTTGCTCGATCTTATAATCCGCCCGGAAAAGAAACAGGTAGGGGTGTTCCGTATTTCCAAGATAACGGATGCCGTCCAGTTTGTTGAAATTCAATTCCGGACAATAACTGAAAGCATACACTCCAACGGTTTCAATGGAATCGGGAAGGGTAACATTTTTCAGAACATCGCAGTCGGCAAACGCCTGGTATTCCACATCCTTCACATGGTTTCCCAGCACAACACTGACAAGTGCCGGGCATTGATAGAAGGCTTCATATCCAATGCAAACGGTTTGATCCGGAATCTCGATCTCCGTCAGATTTTCGCTTTGGCGAAACGCATTGGAATAAATAACTTTGGTATCCGGATGAATTATGCAGGATGAAATGGTTTTGTTTTTCGCTTTTACCAACAGAACATAGGGAGTGTTGCTGTTTCCAAGGTAGCAGGCATTGTCATATTCCGAATACTGCAACTGGTTGCATTCCGTAAAGCAATATTGCCCGATCTTTTCAATTCCGCTCCCGAGTGAAATGGTTTTCAGCGAAGAACAGCCGAAAAAAACGCTGTTTCCAATCTCGGTTACGCTGTTCGGAATTTGAACGCTTTGCAGATTGACGCACCCCTCGAAGGCATCGTTTCCGATGCTGGTAACGCCGTTGGGAATCGTGATCCTCACCAAGCCGAGGCAACCGGAGAACGCTTGCTCCGCAATGCTCGCAACGCTGCCGTCGTTGGGGATTGTACAGACTCCGAATCCTTGAATCAGTGCGTAATCGTCCTTTTGGATAATGCAGTTTCCGGCACTGCGGTAAACCGGATTTCCGGTTGCAATGGTCATGGAGATCAGCGAATGGCAATCCCGGAATGCGCACGGCTCAATTTTTGAAACGCCGCTGCCGAGCGAAATGGCGGTCAAGGCCGGGCAATTGGAGAAGGCACCGAAAAGAATATTGCCGCCCGTGACCGTGACTGAACGGAGCGCGGTTGGCAGATAATAAACGGTATAGTTGATGGCGGATGCAGTGCTCCCGTGATAATACTGATTTGCGTTTGTACCGCCGGGATAACTGTCGGTTCCGAAAATGTAACCGAACGGGAATTGATCCGCATCCGAAGCAGTTACGTCGATTTTGGCACCAACAAATGGGATTGTGAGGTGCTCTAACGCGGAGCAACCATTCAACAATCCGCCCGGAAGTCTGGTAATGCCGCTACCGATGGAAAGCGTTTTCAAGCCAGTGCAGCCCGTAAACGCGCCCGCGCCGACGGTTTGAACCGAATCCGGAATCGTAATCTCCGTCAAGCGTGTGCATCCGGAAAAAGCGTTCTCTCCGATTTCTGTAACCGCAGCGCCGTCGATCGTTTCCGGAATTGAGAGTTTGCCGGAAAAGGAGCGATCCGCAATCCCGGTAACGGTAACTGCTCCGGAACCATCATTGTAGCGGAAGGTGAGTTCGTTGGGTCCAGGCTGTTTGGAAGCTGGTTTTTGATCTGTCGTTTTTTCTGGAAAACCAGCTGTGTCCGTTACAACGGGGTCGATTTTTGCGACATTTCCAGTGGCGTTTTGGCATCCGGACAGAATCAGTACAAAAGCGGACAGTACGGCAAAAATCAAAAGAATTCTTTTCATGTTTTGGATTCCTTAATGAATAAAAAGTACATAGCAGAACCGCTTGTGTAATAATTTCATTTTATCATATCTTGTTGTTTTTGTCAATTCCTTTCTCAAAAGTTTTTTTCGGGAGAAGGGTTTGGGGAGAGGGCGCTTTTCTTTCAAGAAAAGC
>JAGAEA010000016.1 GCA_017613355.1 Clostridia bacterium | reverse complement strand
TACAAAAACGCCGAAAAATACTTTGCATTTTAATTTCGGAGGAGTTATATGTTACCTTTCAAAGTAGATCTTTCAAATAAGGTTGCCGTCGTGACGGGTGCCGGCGGCGTGCTTATGAGTGAATTTGCGGTGGCTCTTGCCGCGAGCGGCGCGAAGGTCGCCCTGCTCGATATAAACGGCGACGCCGCGAAGGCGGTTGCCGACAGAATAGGCGAAAACGCTATCGCGATCCCGACAAACTGCCTTGAAAAAGCGAGTATCGCGGCTGCACGCGATATCATTCACGAGAAGTTCGGCAAGGTGAACTTCCTCGTCAACGGCGCCGGAGGAAACAACCCGAGAGCGACCTGCGACAACGAAGTTATGACGCCCGATCTTGACGGTGTTAAGTCCTTCTTCGACCTTGAAGAGAGCGGACTTAAATTCGTTTTCGACCTCAATATCACGTCGGCGTTCCTCGTTACGCAGATCTTCGCCGAAGATATGGTCAAAACCGGCGGAAACATCATAAACATTTCGTCGATGAACGCCTTCAGACCGCTGACTAAAATTCCGGCGTACAGCGCGGCAAAGGCAGGTATCTCGAACTTTACCGAATGGCTCGCCGTTCATTTCGCGCCCTGCGGAATAAGAGTGAACGGGATCGCTCCCGGATTTTTCGTAACCAACCAGAACAAAGCGCTCCTCTTCAAAGAGGACGGCACGCCCACGGCGCGTACCGAGAAAATTCTCGCCGCCACGCCGCAGAAGCGTTTCGGCGAGGTCGAGGACCTTATCGGAACTCTCCTCTGGCTTGCCGACGACAAGGCGAGCGGATTCGTCACCGGCGTTATCGTGCCGGTCGACGGCGGCTTCAACGCTTACAGCGGAGTGTGAACGATTGATAAGACCTTCAGAGGGGGGCTTGATCCCCCCCTTTGAATTGCGCGTTGCTTTTTGTTCTTCACCATTAACGAAAGAAAACAGTTACTATAACTATATGCTCGAAATAGATTTACAAGATTTTGCTTCTTCCCCTACAGAGTTTACATTCAAAATCAAGTTTGGTTGGGCAGAAGTAGATAGAATTTGATATCTTGTTATTGCAGAGCGAAGGTGCTATATATAGCGAATTCAAGCGATTAAAACATTTGATATGATATGGTGGCGTGATGAATATGAAGACGGAAAATAGTATCGGGGGCAATTCGCGAAGGCGCGTGATCGCGTATTGCGGGATCGTTTTTGTCATTTTGATATGGGGGCTGTATCCCATTTTAACTTCGGATCTTTTGACGTTCTACTCGGGCGGAATGTTCACGTTTATCAGTTCGCTGGTTTCCGCCGTCGCGCTGCTGTTGATCTGTATTCCGAAATTAAAGTTGATCGACCGCTCGTATTTTAAGGTGGCTGTACCAACGGGATTTTTTGTCGGTTTGGCGAACTTGCTGCAAAAAATCGGACTTCAATACACAACGCCGACGCAATACGCCTTTTTGGAAAATCTGTCGTGTGTCGTCGTGCCGGTGCTTTTGTTCCTATTTGTTCGGAAAAAACCGAGTGTATTGACGGTCACGGCGAGCGTGCTGTGTTTGGCGGGTTGTTTTGTTTTGAGTGGTCTTGACCTTTCGGGCGGCGGGGTGTCATTCGGAAAGGGCGAGATCCTTTGCGCGTTTGCAGGGGTCATGTACGGTGTGAACATCGCGGCTACGGGCGTGTATGCGAAAAAACTGAACGCGATGTTATATGTGATGATACAAATGTGGGTAAACGTCCTGGTTTCCGGCATTATCGCGGCGGCGCTCGGCAGGATCGTGATAAACGGTTCGCTGATCGAACCGATCGTCTTTTCATGGGACTGGGAATATCTGTTGGAGATAGCGCTTCTGGTTTTATCGATCAGCACGTTCGGCTGGATCGTCCGCACGGAGGCGCTGAAATTCGTCAACGCTTCCGTGGTAGCGGTTCTCATGCCGTTTTCCGCGGTGGTAACGGGGATCGTTGCCGTATGCGTCGGGAAGGATACCTTTACATTCCATTTGCTTTTCGGCGGTCTTATCATTCTTCTTTCCTCAATCCTTTCGAGTCTTGCCGATATCAAAGAAAACAACCGGAAAAATGATGCGTTAAAGGAGCAAACAGATGGCGATAACGGTGACGGCAACGGGTGATTCGCTGTTTACGGCGGATTTTCCCGAGGAGTACGAAAAAAAGAGAGCGTCTCTCGATGCGTTTATGGGCGACTGTGACGTCAAAATTACCAATCTGGAAACGAATTTGTCCGATTTCGGCAGTTTTCCCAATCAATATTCGGGCGGAACGTGGATCAATACGAGAAAAGAACTGCTTGGGCATCTTGCATCCTTCGGTTTCAATTTCTACGGTACGGCGAACAATCACTGCATGGACTATTCCTATGCGGGGTTGTTGTCCACAATCGACTTTCTCGACGAAAAAGGCTATGCGCACGCGGGAACGGGCAGAAGTCTTGACGACGCCGAAAAGCCCGCCGTTATCAGACTGAAAAACGGCAAGACCGCGGCGATCTTCGCCGTTGACGCTTCCATGGAACTTCCGTCTATGGCGGGGAAGGCGAGCAAGATGTTTCAAGCGCGCGCGGGCGTCAACTATCTGCGCCACAAAACCGTTTACACTGTTTCGGAACGGGACATGGCGGATCTGAAACGGATCGCGGAAGCGACCGCGATCAATTTTCTGCGCGACGGTGAGATCGCAACGGGATATATAATTCCCGATCCGGAAGGGCTTTTCGTGTTTGGAAATACGACGTTCACGACCGATCGGAGCGTGCCAGCGTCCGAATGCAACGAAAAAGACCTGCGTCGGTTGACCGACAACATACGGAAAGCGAAAGCGGAAAACGATCTCGTTCTGATCCTCGTTCACTGTCACGACGAAGAGGGGACTTCCTCGGTAACGCCGCCCGCATATCTCAAAGAATTCTGCCGCGCGGCGATCGACGCGGGAGCGGGCGCGGTGTTCGGGGGCGGCTGCCACGAACTGCGCGGAATGGAAATGTATCGAGGCAAACCGATCTTTTATTCGCTCGGCGATTTTATCTACCAAGGGATGCGTGTGGAACATCTCCCGCCCGATTTTATGGGAAAATACGGAGTGGACGTCAACGCGACGGCGAAAGAAGGACTTGCGGCAAGATCGCAGGGCGGAAAAATCGGTTTACAGACCAATGAAAAGAACTTTTTGACCGTGATCCCGAAAATCACGTTTGACGGTGATGAAATCATTGATATTACGCTGATGCCCGTCAAGCTCGGATTTCAAACGGGGGACGAAAAGCTGGAAGGGTTGCCGTATTTCGCAATGGGCGAAGAGGGCGAAAAGATATTTGGGAAATACCGAAAATTATCCGCCGATCTCGGAACCGAACTCGTTTTTGAAAACGGGTATATCAAGGTATCCAAAATTAAGGAAGTGTACCATTCCGGATCATATTCTCCGTGACCTTGCACGACTGCTTCTGCCGAGTATTATGGAAATGTATCAAACGGAGAAAGGAAAACAGCAGTTGATGCAATGGAAAGCAGAGCAAGAACAAGCACAAAAGGAGAAATCCAAAGAGAAAGGCGAGAGCGTTTAACTCCCGCCTTTTTTGCGATTGAAATTCGGATAGGTAAAGAAAACAGAAAATCCGAACACGCCATACGCGATGACAAAGTTTGGATTATTCCTGTTTGGTACGGGCAACAGGACTTGAACCGAGCACAGCGACGCTTTGACGTATTACGAAAGGTGGAGCTGTTGCGTTGCGTCGGTGACTTGCTTCGCAAGTCGGTGCGATTCTGCGAACCGCAGTTGCCAATACCAAAAAACAGACGGAGCAAATGCCCCGCCTGCTTTTTGGTACGGGCAACAGGACTTGAACCTGCACACCGGAAGGTATTGGATCCTAAATCCAACGCGTCTGCCAATTCCGCCACGCCCGCTTTGATACTCCCTTATTTTATCATAAATTTTCAATCTTGTCAACCGCATTTTTCTTTATTTTTGCGCCCCGTCAGGCGCTTTTTCGCAAAAAGCGCTTGACATTTCCTTTTTTTATGCTATAATAGAAAAGGTCGAATATTTTTGGGGTGTAGCCAAGCGGTAAGGCACCAGACTTTGACTCTGGCACTCGTCGGTCCGAATCCGGCCACCCCAGCCAAAAATCTCGCGCGATTGTGCGGGATTTTTATTTTTCGCATGGAATTGACAAATCTCCCAAACGGGGGTATAATAAAAAAGATGCCATTTTATATTCCGAAAGGACAAACAACATGAAAAAATCAATTTTGCGAAAATATGCCCGTCTGATCGCCGAGGTGGGCGGTAACGTTCAAAAAGGGCAGGAGGTCGTGCTCCATGCCTCGGTGGAACAGCCCGAATTTGCCCGTATGGTGGCGGAAGAATGCTACCGTCTCGGCGCGAAAACGGTCATTACGGAGTTTTCCTATCAACCCCTCGACAAGTTGAACCTGCAAAAGCGCTCCCTTTCAACGCTTTCCCACATGGAAGATTGGGAAGTCGCCCGTTTGGAACACCGTGTCAACACGTTACCCGTCCGTATTTTCCTCGAATCGGACGATCCGGACGGCTTCAAAGGGATCAATCAGCAAAAGGCATCCAAGGCAAAGCAGGCTCGCTACAAGATTATGAAACCTTACTTTGACCGTGCGGAGAACCGCGACCAATGGTGTATCGCGGGCGTTCCCGCAGCGGCATGGGCGAAAAAAGTATTTCCGAACGAGATCAAATCCCGCGCGCTCGAAAAGCTTTGGGAGAGCGTCCTTTACACGTCCCGTGTGACCGAGGACGGCGACCCTGTGGAAGCATGGAAAGCCCACAACGCCGACCTTTCCGCCCGCTGCGAGTATCTCAACGGTCTCGGCCTCGACACGCTCGAATATCGGTCGTCCAACGGCACCGACCTTCGCGTGGGGCTCCACGAGGACGCGCTTTTCATGGGCGGCGCGGAAAAGGCTCTCGGAAGCGGGATCGTGTTCAACCCCAACATTCCGTCCGAGGAAGTGTTCACGTCGCCCCGAAAGGGAAGAGCGGACGGCATCGTTTATTCTTCCAAGCCGCTCTCCTATCAAGGGGAGCTGATCGAGAATTTCTCGGTTCGGTTCGAGAATGGCAAGGTCGTTGAGGTCAAAGCCGAGAAAAACGAAGCTTTGCTCCGCGAAATGATCTCGATGGACGAAGGTGCGGCATATCTCGGAGAGTGTGCACTCGTTCCCTATGACAGCCCTATCCGTCAATCCGGCGTCCTGTTCTATAACACGCTTTTCGACGAAAACGCCGCTTGCCATCTCGCCCTCGGGCAAGGATTTACCAACGTCCTCAAAGATTACGACAAGTACACCACCGAGGAGTGCTACAAGCGCGGGATCAACGATTCGATGATCCACGTCGATTTCATGATCGGTACCCGCGACCTTTCCATTACGGGTGTGACCCGCGACGGCAAACGTGTTCCGATCTTCGAGAACGGCAATTGGGCGTTCTGATGCGTTGAGGAGCCTTTGCTTGTGAAAACGCAAAACGAAAAGGCCGCTTTTTCAAGCGGTCTTTTCGTTTTGCGGGGGATAGAATGAGGTCGGTTGCAGGAGATTATGCTTCTGCGTTTTTGCGCTTTTCAAAGCATGCACTACAATAAACCGGTCTATCGCCGGAGGGCTGGAAGGTGATCTTTGCCTCTCCGCCGCAATCGGCGCAAACCGCAGTGAAGTATTCGCGCGGAGCTCTGCCCGCGTTTTTCCTGGCGTCGCGGCAGGCTTTGCACGCTTTGGGCTTGTTCAAAAAGCCTTTTTCGGCATAAAACTGCTGCTCGCCCGCAGTGAACACAAATTCTTTTCCGCAGTCTTTGCAGATCAGAACTTCATCCACAAATTCGGTTGCTTCCGCCGGAGCTACTACACTGTTGTTTTCCTCTTCGTACATTGTTTGTCCCTCTCTCTTTCAGGATAGAATGATTACCCCCGATCGGATTTGCACCGATACCTCGGCAAAAAGCCGCATTCTGTTTGAACCACGGTGGGCATATAACCGGAAAACCTTGCGGATGTTAACCCCTCAACGGGGAGGAAGCTCTTTTCTCAATTTGCGGCGAACGCGGGCAATGGCGTTTTCTACCGACTTGCGTTCAACGCCGAGACTTTGCGCGATTTCGGACGGGGTATGCCCCGAGATCACCAAAGTCCAAATGCGGTTTTCGTAATCCGAGAGCGCCTCGCGGATGCGCTCGCAGAGTGCGAGATAGTTTTCCCGCTCCAAAACGTAGCGGGAAGGATCGTCCTCTGCCGCAGGCAGGGCGGGGTCAACGTCCAGAGGGACGGCACGCCCGGAAGGATTGGTTGCCAGTTTGCGGCGGCAGTCGATCAGCCGATTTTCCACACACACCTTTGCGAAATACCCGAAAGCCACACCTTCCGCGGGATCGAAACGATCCAAAGCACGGCAAAAAGCAATGGCGGATTCCTGACGCAGGTCGCGTCGATCTTCGGCGGGAAGCCCCTCGGAATAGCGGATCGACATGGTTTCCAACAAGGCACCGTAAAGCTCCAGAAGTTCGGAAAATGCGTCGTCGCTTCCGCTTTTTGCGAGCGATACCAGTTCGGCGATCTCCGCCTGCGTTCTCGATTTCGGGGCTTGTTTCATGCCGGGGTACCTTTCAAAGGGGGAAAATAAAGAAAACCTGCATTCCGATCACCGTTCTGCCGCAATTTTCGGGCAACGATTCGGTGTCAGACGCAGGTCACAAACGCTTATGAGTCCAATCGGGGAACCTGAATAACCCCGAACCATCTATCAATATTGTACCACAAAATTGCACAATGTCAAGAACATTTTTTCACCAATTTTTACTCGATTTTGACAATTTTTCAAAAAAATATTCTTTTTGCACAAAAAAATATCGTTCAAAATAGCAAAAATGTCTAACCGAAATTCCTGTAATTGTGCATTTTTACTATTTTGAACGAAAAAAGATTGTGAATTATTTTTGACGATTTTTTGAAGTTTTTTCAGGAAAATGTCGGACTTTGCGGCAGTTCCGGCGTTTTTTTCTTGGGATCCTGTGTTCCCCAAATGTAGTTGACGTCCCCGCTCATCAACGCGGTCATTCCCATCAATACCACGTCGGGGTTGGCGTAGCAGTTTTTGGACATTTGCCTTGCCTGTTCCTCGGATTCCGTGTTGATCGATGCGCGGAGCACCTCTTTTCCGCGATTGCGGATCACAAAGTGCACGGTGTAGGATTTATCCGCTTCCAGCCGCTCGATTTCACAATCGCAGGTCAGCCCCCGTTCCTTGCTGAAATGCAGAAAACGGTGCGCGGCGGTCGTGCTCTCGTGAAGCAAGGCTTCACGAAATTCGCTTTTGAGACCCTCGGCAACGGTCATTCCTTTTTTGGTAATGAAGAAAAGTTCGTCGTCGTCCAGTCCTTTTCCAACGGGATCGAGCAATCCTTCTTCGATCATCATGTAGAAAGCTTCCGCAAAGTCGATATATTTCACGTGTTCGGTGACCTCCACGATCTCGTTGAGTTCCACATAGGTCATCGGACGGTTAATTTGATGGATAAGATGCAAAACAAAAATTTTGACGTCATCCGGCTTACTGATCGGTGTTTTCATGTGCATCTCCTTCCTTTTTCCGTAGTCAATCTATATTCTAACATATTTTTTTTGATTTTTCAACACTTTTATTTGCAATTTCCGCTTTTTTGTGGTATGATATAAAGTGACATCATTTTCAAACGGATTTTTCCCAAAAGAGGACAAACAGTTATGATACAAATTGCATTGTTGGGTTTCGGAGTTGTGGGCAGCGGAACCGCCGAAGTGTTAACGGAAAATCGCACGATCATCGAAAAGCGTCTCGGGGAGGCGTTCAACATCAAGTATATCCTCGATTTGCGCGAGTTTCCGAACCATCCTCTCGGCGATCGCGTTGTGCATGACATCGCTCCGATCCTTGCCGACCCGTCCGTCAAGGTGGTCGCGGAGATGATGGGGGGATCGCACCCTGCCTATGAATTCACGAAGGCGGCGTTGGAAGCAGGGAAAAGCGTTGTGACGTCGAATAAGGAAGTTGTTGCCAATTTCGGAACCGAATTGCTCCGCGTTGCTCGCGAGCATCATGTTTCTTATCTCTTCGAGGCAAGCGTGGGCGGCGGTATCCCGATCATACGTCCCCTGCGGGACGACCTCGCGCCGAACCGCATTTTCTCGATCAGCGGGATATTGAACGGAACGACCAACTTTATTCTCTCGAAAATGAAAAACGACGGCGCCGATTTTGCCGACGCGCTCAAAGAGGCGCAGGCGCTCGGCTATGCCGAAGCAAACCCCGCCGCCGACGTGGAAGGAAAGGATGCGGCGCGAAAGATCGTGATTCTGGCGGCGCTTGCCTTCGGTGTGCTTCTGTCGCCCGACGAAATCTCCGTGGAAGGGATCACGAAGATCACCAAGGAGCAGACCGAAGTTGCCGAGGCGCTCGGCTGTGCCGTGAAACTGATCGGACACACGGAGCGGATCGGGGATCGCGTACTGGCACTTGTTTCGCCGCATTTGGTGCCTGCCGCAAGTCCGATCCATCATGTGGACGGGGTGTTCAACGGAATACTCGTGGACGCGGATATGCTGGGGAAAACCTTCTTCTATGGAGCGGGAGCGGGGAAGCTGCCGACGGCGAGCGCCGTGGTTTCGGATATTCTCCATGCGGCGACGGACGCTACGGAGTTGCCGACGTGGGAAAAAGCCACGCCCGACCGCGTTGCCGATCCCGCCGACCGCGTGTGCCGCCGCGCATTCTTCTTTAAAGGGTGCGAGCGCTGCGCCGAAGCGACGAAAGCGCATTTCGGCTATGAAAAATTTGTACTTCGGAACGGCGGCTTTGCTTTCATCGGTTGCCCCATGAACGGAAAGGAAACGGAGAAAGCGATCCGCGCGTGCGGGAAAGAGCTTTGCTGGACGTTGCCTGTGCTTGATTGAACGGAAAGGAAGGAACATGAGCGGGAAGCTGAAATTTGCGTTTTTCGATGCGAAACCATACGATCACCCGTCGTTTGAACGTTACGGCGGCGATGCGGGTATTCACTTTCATTTCTTCGAGACCAGATTGACTCCCGACACCGTGGAACTTGCAAACGGATATGACGGCGTGTGCGTGTTCGTCAACGACACGGTCAATGCCGATGTGATCGACCGACTGTACGATATGGGTGTGCGAACGGTCGCACTCCGTTGCGCGGGATACAACAACGTTGATATCCGCTACGCATTCGGAAAGCTCCATGTGGTTCATGTTCCCGCCTATTCGCCCTATGCGGTCGCCGAGCACGCAATGGCAATGCTTCTCGCGTCGGTGCGGCGCATCCATAAGGCGTATAACCGTACCAAGGATTTCAATTTCAGCTTGAACGGACTGACGGGTTTCGACCTGCACGGCAAGACCGTGGGGGTGATCGGAACGGGGAAGATCGGGCGGATTTTCATTGACATTTGCCGCGGGTTCGGGATGAACGTGATCGCATACGACAAGTTTCCCGCGCCGGAGAGCGGCATAGCGTACGTTTCGCTTGACGAATTGTTCGCCAAGAGCGACATCATTTCCCTGCATTGCCCCCTGACCGAAGAGACGTTTCACACCGTTTGCAAAGAGACCATCGAGAAGATGAAAAAGGGTGTTGTCATCGTCAACACCTCGCGTGGTGCGCTCATCGACGCGGACGCGTTGTTGGAAGGCATCAAGGATCGGAAGATCGGAGCGGCGTGTCTCGACGTTTACGAAGAGGAAGCGGACGTGTTCTTCGAGGATTTTTCGGGGCATATCATGGCGGATGATACGCTCGCCCGATTGATTACCATGCCCAATGTGTTGGTCACTTCGCATCAGGCGTTTCTGACAGAGGAAGCGTTGAACAACATTGCCGAGACCACCGTGAATAATATTCTCGACATCATGCGCGACGGCGCGTGTCAAAACGAGCTTTGCTACCGTTGCGGAAAGACCGAGACCTGCCGGAACGGAAATCGTGGAAAATGTTTTTGAAAACCGTATTGAAGAGGGGGCGCGAGCTTGCGTCCTCTCTTTCTTTGCGGCAATACGGCGTTGCAAAGCGCGTATTTACAATTCGTTCACATCTTTATTTTCCAAATCGTTGACAATGTGTTCGTTTTATGGTAAAATTTTATTAAATTGGGGTAAGATGGTTTGTTTTCGAAAACCGTTTTCTTTCCCCGTGTTTCTACATATCTCTTATATCTTGGGGAGGGGTTGTGTTTATGAAAAAAGACGCAACGATCGGCTTGGAAAAGCTCGTCGCACTTTTTGATGCGGGCACCTTCGCGGAGCTCGGCGCGTATCGCAAAAGAGCCGACGGTTCCATGACGGGGGCAGTCTGCGGCTATGGCGCCGTGGGCGGCAAACTGGTTTATGCGTTCGCGCAGGACAGCGACCGCCGGAAGGGTGCGTTCGACGCGGTGCAAGCCGCCAAGATCGCCTCGCTTTACGAATTGGCGTGCAAGAACGGCGCGCCCGTGGTCGGTTTGTTTGACAGTGCCGGCGCGTACGTGACCGACGGCGCTTCGGCGCTCTCGGCATACGGCTCTTTGCTTGCGAACGTCAGCAGGGCGTCGGGAGCGATCCCGCAGATCGCGGTCATCAGCGGCGTTTGCGCGGGACTTGCGGCAACGGCGGCGACTATGTTCGACGTGGTCGTTACCGTTCGCGAAAAATCCCAGTTGTACGTCAATGCCCCGTTTTTGGTGGGCAAAGAGGTCGGAACCGCGGAATACGCCGCCGAAAAGGGGCTTTCTTCGGTGACGGCGAAGGACGAAGCGGAAGCGATCGCCACGGTTCGTCGCTTGATCGGTCTGCTTCCCGACAACGCCGAGGATGGCGCGATGGAAGAGGACTGCACCGACGACGTAAACCGTCCCGTTTCGATCGGTGACGCCAAAGCGAACGTCGAAGCGATCGCGGACGCGGGTACGGCGGTCGAGATCGGAGCGGGATATGCCGATGAAATGCTGACCGTTCTCGCAAAGATCGGCGGCGTTTCCTGCGGCATCGTTGCCAACAACGGCGCGGTAAACGACGGTGCGATTACTGCCGAGGGCGCGAAAAAGGCGGCAAAGCTCGTCAATCTCTGCGATGGGTTCGGAATGCCCGTCATCACGCTGACCGACAGCGTCGGAGTTGCCGTCAGCTCGGCGGAAGAGGGAGCCCCGCTTGCCAAAGCGCTCGGCGGGCTCGCCATGACCTACGCCGCCGCGACCACCGCCAAGATCACGGTCGTCACGGGGAAAGCATACGGAGCATCGTTCACGCTCATGGGTTCCAAGGCGCTCGGCGCGGATACCGTTTACGCGCTCCCCGATGCGTCCATCGGTACCATGGCGCCGGAAGCTGCGGTTGCGTTCCTTTGGAACGATCGTGTCAGCGAAACGGTCACGCGGAGTGAGTTGGTCGAAGAATGGGAAAAGACCTGTGCTTCTCCCGAAGCGGCGGCGAACGACGGCAGTATCGACGACGTAATCGACCCTGCCGAATTGCGTCAGCGCATTTGCGCGGCGGTGTATATGCTGCTTGTGAAGAACGAGGGTGATCCCGCGCGGCGCCATTGCAATTTCCCGATTTGATCGGAGGAACGGATATGTATCTCATGCTTGCAACGCTTGCGAATTACAACGGGACCTTCGCCGAGAACGCGAAGGAAGCGGGGATCGTGACCCTGATAGGCATGGTTGCGATCTTTTCGGTGCTCGCCATCCTTTGGGGCGTGATCGAACTGCTCCATTTCGGATTGAACCTGCCCGCGAAGAGAAAGGCGAAAAAAGCGAACGCGGCAGTTGCCGACCCGCTCGTATCCGATCCCGTTGCTCCCGCAGCCAAACAACCGAACGAAACCGACGACGGCGCGATCATTGCCGCCATCACCGCGGCGATCACTGCCGCCCGCGCCGAAGAGGGGCAAACGACCGGTTTCCGCGTGGTCTCCTTCCGCAGAACTTCCCGTTGAAAAACGGATCACTAATTTGAATTGAAATCCGAAAGGCTTGGTAACCGAACGATGAAAAATTATCATGTGACAGTCAATGGTGTAACTTACGACGTTGTGGTGGAGGAAGTCGGCGAAAGCGCCGCTCCTTCTCCCGTTTCCGCCCCTGTGGCGGCTCCCAAGGCAGCTCCCGCTCCCGCCGCGGCAAAGAAAGCTCCGGCGAAGAACGCGGGTGCGAACGCCGTCAAGGCGCCGATGCCCGGCAACATTCTCAAAGTCAACGTCAAACCCGGCGATAGCGTCAAAAAGGGTGCCGTTCTCTGCATTCTCGAAGCGATGAAGATGGAAAACGAGATCATGGCTCCCGCCGACGGGATCGTTGCCACCGTGGATGTGACCCCGGGGACTACCGTTGCGACCGACGCGGTTCTTGTAACTTTTAATTGATCCCTTTTCTCGAACCCGAATTTTGAAGAAAGGAATCATCCCTTCATGATAGAAGCAATCAAAAACTTTCTGGAATCCATGGGCGTCGTAAGGCTGTTCACGGGCGAGACCGAATGGTGGAAAACGCTCATCATGCTTGCGCTCTCGGGTGTGTTGGTCTATTTTGCCATCGTCAAGAAGTTCGAGCCTTTGCTCCTGCTTCCCATTGCGATCGGTATGCTGTTGACCAATCTGCCCGGCGGTGAAATGTTCCATTTGGATTTCTTTATCGGAGACAGCGTTGATTATGACAAAGTTCTCCACGAGGGCGGACTTCTCGACCTGCTTTACCTCGGCGTGAAACTCGGCATTTATCCCTGCCTGATCTTTATCGGAATCGGTGCGATGACCGACTTTACCCCTTTGATCTCCAACCCGAAAAGTCTCCTGATCGGTGCCGGCGCACAGCTCGGCGTGTTCGTGGCGTTTTCGGGAGCGATCCTTTCGGGGCAGTTTACGGGGAATGAAGCCGCTTCCATCGGCATCATCGGTGGGGCGGACGGACCCACGGCGATTTTGGTGACAAAAACGCTTGCTCCGAAATTGTTGGGTGCCATTGCCATTGCGGCGTATTCCTATATGGCGCTCATCCCGCTCATTCAGCCGCCCATCATGCGGCTTGTAACCACCAAAAAGGAACGCAGGATCCGTATGACGGCATTGCGTCCCGTCTCCCGCGTGGAGAAGGTGATCTTTCCCGTCGCGGTCACGGCGGTGGTCGGCTTGATCGTTCCCGCCGCGCTTCCGCTCATAGGATGCCTGATGTTCGGAAACCTACTCAACGTTTGCGGTGTGACCGATCGGCTTTCCAAAACCGTTCAGAACGGATTGATGAACGTTGTCACCGTGTTTCTCGGTATCACTGTGGGCGCTACGGCGAGCGCCGATAACTTCCTTAAACTGCAAACACTTCTCATCATCGGGTTGGGATTGGTCGCGTTTTCGATTTCCACGCTCGGCGGTTTGTTCACGGCAAAGATCATGTGCAAACTCACGGGCGGAAAGATCAATCCCCTGATCGGTTCGGCGGGCGTTTCCGCGGTTCCCATGGCGGCGCGCGTGAGCCAGAAGGTGGGACAGGAAGAGGACCCGGGCAACTTCCTTTTGATGCACGCAATGGGACCGAATGTTGCGGGCGTGATCGGTTCGGCAGTCGCGGCAGGCGTTCTGCTCTCCTATTTCCATTGACTGTATTTCAAAATTACCATACACTTCTTTATACCTTATAGAAAAAGAAAGGGACTCACCATGAAAATCTTGTTTCAAGGGGACAGTATTACGGATGCGGGTCGCGACAAACGAAACTACCACCAAATGGGGAACGGTTATCCGAAATACGCGGCGGAAGCGATTGCCGCAGACTTTCCGGAAACCGAATTCGAATTCATCAATCTGGGAATCAGCGGGAACCGCACCGATCAACTCTTTGATCGTCTGTATGCGGACGCGATCGCGTTTGACCCCGATGTGATTTCCATCATGATCGGGATCAACGATGTCTGGCATCGGTACGGGTCCGGGAGGATCGAAACGACCGACGAGCAGATTGCCTGCAATTATCGGGCAATTCTGGAACGCATACGCAAGCAGACAAAGGCAAAAATCGTCATGATTGCACCTTACCTGCTCGATTGTAACGATAAAGAGCAGATCCGCGAGGACTTGAAAACGGTTCTTCCGATCATTCGCGGACTCGCGGATGAGTACGCGGACGTTTACATTCCGCTCGATCGGATTTTCGAGGAAGCCCTCAAAACCCAACCCGAGCCGATGTATTATTCCGGGGATGGCGTACATCCGAACGCCAACGGAGCAAAGTTCATCGGGCAACGGTATGCAGAATATGTGAAAGATTTAATTCAATCCGTTTTATAACAGAGGTTTTATCATGGCAAAAGTAAAGATTACGGAAACGGTGCTCCGCGATTCGCACCAATCGCTGATCGCAACGAGAATGACCACCGAAGAAATGCTCCCCATCCTCGAAACCATGGACGGGGTCGGCTATCATTCGTTGGAGGCGTGGGGCGGCGCGACGTTCGACGCCTGCATGCGGTTTCTCAACGAGGATCCGTGGGAACGCTTGCGCAAGATCCGCGAGCGCGTGAAAAAGACCAAACTGCAAATGCTTTTCCGCGGACAGAATATTCTCGGCTACCGCCACTATTCGGATGACGTGGTGCAATATTTCGTGCAGAAATCCATCGCGAACGGTATCGACATCATCCGCATTTTCGACGCGCTCAACGACCCCCGCAACCTCAAAACCGCGATCGACGCGACCAAGAAAGAGGGCGGACACGTGCAAGCGGCGTTCTCCTATACCACAGGTCCCGTTTATACGCTCGATTATTACGCCGCCTACGCTAAACAACTGGAAGATATGGGCGCGAATTCCATTTGCATCAAGGATATGGCGGGACTGCTCAAACCCTACGACGCATACGATCTTGTCAAGGCGCTCAAAGAAAGCGTCAAAATCCCGATCCAGCTCCACACCCACTATACTTCGGGGCTTGCATCCATGACCATTCTCAAAGCGGTGGAAGCGGGCGTGGACGTAATCGACACGGCGATCTCGCCAATGGCAATGGGGACCTCGCAGGCACCCACGGAATCGATCGTGGCGGCGCTCGCGGGTACCGACTACGACACGGGCATCGACCTTGCCAAGCTCGACCCCATTACCAAATATTTCACGCCTTTGCGCGAAAAGTATCTTGCGAGCGGACTTTTGAACCCCAAGGCGCTCAAAGTGGATGTCAACGCTCTGCGGTATCAGGTCCCGGGCGGTATGCTCTCCAACCTAATGAGCCAGCTCGCACAGGCAGGGAAGTCGGATAAGCTGACCGAAGTTTTGGAAGAAGTACCGCGCGTCAGAGCCGACGTCGGGTATCCCCCGTTGGTCACGCCGTCTTCGCAGATCGTGGGCACGCAAGCCGTGTTCAACGTCATCATGGGCGAGCGGTACAAGACCACCACCAAGGAGTTCCGCGGCATCGTCAAAGGCGAATACGGCAAAACTCCCGTTGCGATCGATCCTGCGTTCGTCAAGAAGATCATCGGAGACGAAAAACCGATCACCTACCGTCCCGCCGACGATCTCAAACCCGAGCTTGAACAGCTCCGTGCCGAGATCGCGCCCTATATGGAGCAGGACGAGGATGTACTTTCCTACGCGCTGTTCCCCGAGGTTTCCAAGAAATTCTTTGAGTATCGCAAGGCGAAAAAATACGGCATCGACGCGGAACATTCCGACGCGAAACTCGGCGTCCATTCCGTTTGAAAAAACAAAAAAGAACACCCCGCGGGGTGTTCTTTTTTGTGTGGGTAAGAAGGTCATTTTGCCGTTGCGGCATCGTTGGCGATCTGATCGATATATTCACGGAGCCCCATGCCGTACATTTGGCGGAAAGGTTCGTCGAAAGCGCGTTCCATGGCTTTCATGATCTCGCCGTCGGGGTTTCTCGCGATCTCTACTCCGATATAGATGATGAAGCCGAGCAGAACCAGCGAAAGTACAATGCAGATGATCGCGATCACAAGCCCGATAATTGCCATTGGCGACATTTTTCCGTCGCGCTTTGCCGAGATCGCGGCAAAAACGATCGCAACGATTGCCGGAATGATGTTGATGCAGCAACACCCGAAGAAGAGAAGCGCGATCGAAACGATCGAGAGAACGAGCGACGCCACCGCCATTCCATGTCCGCTTTTGGCGGGTGTGCCGAGATCAACGGGCGGCATTCCGAGGTTGTCGTTTTGAAATTGATAATCGTTGTTCATAAAAGAAGGCTCCTTTCGGTGGGAGGTTTTCTTTTATTTTACCATGCTTTGTCGGTGTTTTCAATCTTTTTTTGAAAAAAACTTTTCAAAACCGCCGATTTATGATAAAATAGAAGAAGCAAACAGGGAAAGGAGAAAAAGGAATGACGGCTCCAACCAATCAAAGACCCGCGCGGCGACAGTCGATCGTGTGGTTTATCGTGTTTCATGTCGCCGTTGCGGCAGGCATTCTTTTGTTCCCGTTTTATCGCATCGGCTCGGCGGCGGTATTTTCCGTCATTCCATCCTGTATTCTGCATGACCTGTTTCATGTGTATTGTCCGTTTTGCGGCGGGACGAGAGCTTTGGATGAATTGCTGCATTTTCATTTGCTTGAATCGCTCCGCTATCATCCGCTTGCCGTCGTTTTTGCCGCTTTGCTCGCGGTTTGGTATGTTTTCGCGTGGGCACGGCTGTTTCGCGGAAAATCGCCGTTCATTGCCATTTCAAAGCCGCTTTCCGTTGCGTTGACGGTCGTCGTTGTTGCTTTTTGGCTTTTGCGGAATTTGCTTTTGATTGTGTTTCACATTGATCCCCTCGGCGACCTCGTCGGATTTTGGAATTGAAACAAAAAAGTCCGTGCAAACTATTGCACGGACTTTTTTGTTTTCGGAAAGGAAAAAATCATGCGCGTTTTGCACGTCATCAGCGATCGGAACATCGGGGGAGCGGGTGTCCTGCTCCTCAATTTATTGCGGCATTTTGACCGTTCGGAAGTGGAAAGCACCGTTGCCATGCCGCGGGGCAGTCGGTTGCGCGAGCGCGTTCTGCGGCTGGGGATCCCCGTTCGGGAACTGGACGCCCCGTGCGAGCGTTTTTCGCTTTCGGCTTTGCGCGAACTGATGCACGTGATCGGCGAAACAAAGCCGGACATCGTGCATACGAACGCTGCCGTTTGCGGTCGCGTGGCGGGACGGTTGTGCGGGAAAACAGTCATTTACACGCGCCATTGCTGTTTCCCGACCGAGACGGAAGACCCGTTGCCGCTTCGTGCCGCGAAGCGAGCGGTCAACCGTTTTTTCTGTGACCGTGCCATTGCGACAGCGGAAGCCGCCGCAGAGGATTTGCGGCGGAGCGGTATCCGCGAACGGGATATTACCGTGATTCTGAACGGATGCGAACCCGTGCGCGAGGTCGGGGAAGCGGAAAAAACGCTTTGGCGGAGTAGATTCGGGCTTGCGCCGTCCGATTTTTGCGTTGGCATTTGCGCTCGGCTAGAGCCTTGCAAGGGACATGAAATTTTCCTGCGCGCGGCGCAAATGGTTGCCGAGGTCATGCCCGAGGTGCCGTTTCGTTTCCTCTTGATCGGAGAGGGAAGCCGAAGAGCGGAGCTGGAACAAAAGGCGCGGGAATGGGGCATCGGAGACCGCGTGATTTTCACGGGGTTCCAAACGGACGTTGCGCCCCTCTATCGAATTTTGAACGTTCATGTGAATTGTTCGGTGGGAACCGAAACTTCCTGTCTTGCCGTGAGCGAAGGGATGAGCGCGGGGCTTCCCACCGTTCTTTCGGATTTTGGCGGAAACCGTGCCATGTTGGAACACAGCGGAGCGGGGTATTGCATTCCCGCAGGCAACGCGCCCGCGCTCGCCGAGGCGCTTTGCAGGCTCGCGGCGCAACCTGCGCTTGCCGAAAAAATGGGCAGGAACGCGCGGCGACGGTACGAACAAAAATATACCGCCGTCGGTATGGCGAACCGATTGACGGCGGTATATCGGGACCTTTGCGGTCAGAAATGAAGAATGTGCGAAGCGATCAAAAAGTAGATCATCAAGGTAACGGCGTCCACGATGGTTGTGATGAACGGACTTGCCATGACCGCAGGGTCGAAGCCGAGACGTTTGGCGCCGATCGGCAGGAGCGCCCCGACCAATTTTGCCACGATGATCGCGCAGAACACCGTGATACAAATAATCAGAATAATTTGCAGATTGTTTTGAAGAACGCCGCTTTCCAGCATGGTGGACGGCTTGAAATGAAAATCGATGGCGAACACTTTGAGGAAGGTTGCCGCGGCGATGGTCGCGCCGCAAAGCGCCGCAACGCGCAATTCTTTCCACACCACGCGCAGCACGTCGCGCAAATGGATTTCGCCCAACGAAAGACCGCGGATGATGGTGACCGACGTTTGTCCGCCCGCGTTTCCGCCCGTGTCCATGAGCATCGGGAAGAAGGCGGTGAGGATCGCGTAGGCGCCGATGGCGGTTTCGTAGTGCGTGATGATGGTGCTGGTGAAGGTAGCGGAGATCATGAGCAGGAGAAGCCAGGGAATGCGCTTTCTCCAAGTCTCAAAAACGCCCGTTTTTAAATAGGGCTTATCGGTCGGCAAAATAGCCGCCATTTTTTCAATGTCCTCGGTTGCCTCGGCTTCCAACACGTCCAAAGCGTCGTCAACCGTCACGATCCCAACCAAGCGGGTTTCTTTGTCCACGATCGGGAGAGCGATCAAGTCGTAGTGCGAGATCATGTTGGCAACGGTTTCGCGGTCGTCCTGTGTGTGGGCGTAGATCACATTGGGGTTCATAATGTCCCCGATGATTTGATCCGGATCGGAAAAAAGCAGTTGCTTGAGCGGAACCACGCCTTCCAACACACGGGATTTATTGGTCACGTACGCCACATAGACCGTTTCCTTGTCGAGACCCGTTTTGCGGATGTGATTGATGGCTTCGGCGCAGGTCATGTCCTTGGTCAGGTCGATAAACTCGCTGGTCATAACGCTTCCCGCGCTGTCCTCGGGGTAGGAAAGGAAGCGGTTGATCTCGGCGCGGGTTTGGGGCGTGGCGTTTTTCAGGATCCGCTTGACCACGCTGGCAGGCATTTCCTCCAACATATCCACGGCGTCGTCCACGTACAGTTCCTCGAAAATTTCATTGACTTCGCGGTCGTTCATGGAACTGACGAGTTTGGTTTGCAGATCGGGATCCAATTCCGCGAAAATAGCGGCTGCGGAATCCTTTTTCATCATCCGAAAGACGACGGGCGCTCGATGCTCGGGAAGGTCCGCGATAAATTCAGCCGCGTCCACAGGAGGAAGTTCGTCGAGCTTTTGGATCAGTTTGGAATATTGTTTGGTGTCAAGGAGCTCGGTCAACTCCTCGATATTGAACTTCTCATTCTCTTCCATCGGATTGACCTCCTTTTGAGGGGATACGGTTCGTGGTTAAACACCCGCGATCCGGTTCAAAGCGGATTTATAAGCCTCGACTTTTTGTTTTGCTTCCGCCTCGTCCTTGCCGCGAAGCAGATAGTAGAATTTGATTTTCGGTTCGGTTCCCGACGGACGGGCGACGATGAGATCGCCGTTTTCCAGACGGTAGGAAAGCACATTGGAACGCGACAATCCCGTCGGGCGGGTTGTTCCGTTTTCCGTGACCGTTTGTTTGAGATAGTCGCTCACCGCCGCCACGCGAACGCCGGCAAGCTCGGAGAGCGGGTCGGTGCGCAAACCGTCCATCAAAGCGGACATCCGCGCCGCGCCGTCAAGCCCTTCCATATAGATTTCGACCGTGTTCTCATAGCAGAATCCGTAACGCGCAAAGAGAGCGTCGAGCGCATCCGAGAGAGTCATGCCGGAGGCATGATAGTAGGCGGTCATTTCAACGATGAGCATAGATGCCACCACGGCGTCCTTGTCACGCGCGTAGGTGCCTTTGAGATAGCCGTAACTTTCCTCGAATCCGAAAAGGAAGGTACCGCGCCCCTCTTCCTCGCACCGTTTGATGACCTCGCCGATGAATTTGAAGCCTGTGAGAACGTTATACATCCGAACGCCGTTTGCTTCGCAGATTTGTGCCGCGAGTTCGGAAGAAACGATGCTTTTCACCGCATAGGGGTCGGGCGGCATCGTTCCCGTTTTACGGTAGGCTGTGATGATATAGTCCAGCAGAAGCGCGCCTATCTGGTTGCCCGTGATCGTGCGGAACGCGCCGCTTTTGGTGCGGGTCATCACGCCCACGCGGTCGGCGTCCGGGTCGGTCGCAATGATGAGGTCGGAACCGACGCGATTTGCCACCTCGATCCCGAGAGAGAAAACGTTGGGATATTCGGGGTTCGGCTTTTCCACGGTGGGGAAGTTTCCGTCGATGACCATTTGTTCGGGTACCGTGTAAAGATGTTTCAACCCGACGCGGCGCAGAATTTCGGGAACGAGGCGATGTCCGGCGCCGTGAAGCGGGGTATAGACGATTTTCAGATCGTCCGCAATGTTGGCGACTGCGGACGGATTGACCGCCTGTGCCGCGACTGCGGAAAGGTATTTTTCGTCCATTTCCCGACCGATCACGGTAATCAAACCGCTTGCTTTCGCGGCTTCGAGATCCACAAATTTCACATCGCGGAAAATGTCGAGTTTTGCGATTGCGGCGGCAACGATGTCGGCGTGTTCGGGCGGAAGTTGTGCGCCGTCCTCCCAGTATGCCTTATAGCCGTTGTATTGCTTGGGATTGTGCGACGCCGTGATGTTGATGCCCGCTACGCAACCGAGTTCACGGAGCGTGAAGGAGAGTTCGGGTGTAGGACGGAGATCGTCGAAAAGATAGACTTTGATGCCGTTTGCGGCGAGTACCCGCGCCGCCGTTTCGGCGAACAATCGGGAATTGATGCGGCAATCGTGAGCGACCGCAACGCCGTCGTGTGCGCGACCCTCTCCGAGGATCAGATCGGCAAGTCCTTGCGTGGCGTGTGCAACGGTGTGAACATTCATTGCGTTGAGTCCCGCTTTCATCACGCCGCGAAGACCTCCCGTTCCGAACGAGAGCGCGTTTGAAAAGCGGAAGGCGATTTCTTTTTCATCATTCGCAATGGCGCGGAGTTCTTCTTTTTCGGCATCGGTCACCGACGGCTCGGCAAGCCATTTCCGGTATTCTTCCAAATAAGTCATCTTGTAATTCTCCTTGTTCGACAGGGGTTGTTTTTGCTTTATTTCAGATCAGATCGAGAATGGCATAGCCGTCCGCAAGAAACTGTTTCAGTTCCTCGGCAGAGAGCTTTCTTTGGGAAAGAAGCGCGGAGCGGTAGAGAAATGCGGCAGCTTTTTCACGTTTTTCGTCCGCCATATCCGAGAGTTTTGCGATCAAAGGGGAAGCGGTATTCACGGTCAGCGTCGTTTCAACGGGAAAAGCGCCCATGGAACCCATACCGCTCATGGCATAGAGCTTCATCATTTCTTCCATTCGGCGGGATTCTTCCGAAACGGTAACGAGGAGCGGAACGCCCGCGTCTTTGAGCGCGGCAAACTCCACTTTCAGCTTCTCATTGCCCGAAACTTTGACAAACAGCTCTTTGAGCACGGTATCCTCCGCGGATGCGGCGTCGCCTTTGAGAGCACCCGCAACGTCCGCGTCGATACGAAGATATTTGATGTCGGTATCGTAGGTTTCGATTTGGGAAAGGAACTGCGTGTCGAGGTTTTTGTCGAAAACCGCGATTTGCAAACCTTCCGCTTCAAACATGGAGATATACTGCGCTTGCGCGGCTTGATCGGATGTGTAGTAAATTGTGTTTTCGTGCTTTTCCTTGGCGCCTTCGAGGTAATCTTTCACGGTGGTGAATTTCCCGTCGGTCAATTCGAGAAGCAGGGAATCTTTCACTCGGTCATAGAACTTGCGATCGCGCATACAAGCGTATTCCACAAAGGTACGAATGTCGTTCCACACCTTTTCGTATTCCTCGCGCTCGGTATTGCAAAGGCTGTTCAGCTTGTCGGCGACTTTTTTGACGATATGCGCCGACATTTTGGCAACGTAGGTGTTGTTTTGCAGATAGCTGCGCGAAACGTTGAGCGGGAGTTCGGGGCAATCCAGAACGCCTTTGAGCATGAGCAGATATTCGGGGATCACTTCTTTGATGTTGTCCGCAACGAACACCTGATTGTAGTAGAGCTTGACCTGCCCTTCGATGGATTCATATTCGTTTGTGATCTTGGGAAAATAGAGAATGCCGCGGAAATTGAGCGGATAGTCGGCGTTGATATGGATCCAGAAAAGCGGTTCGCGATAGTCGCGAAAGACCTTGCGATAAAAGTCTTTGTACTCTTCCGCGGTGCAGTCGGAAGGATTTTTCAGCCAAAGCGGCGTTGTGTCATTGATCGGCTTCGGCGCTTCCTTGTCGTCCTTCTTCTTGCTTTTTTGATCCGCGTCGGTGACGTCGGTGAAATAGATCTCAACGGGCATGAAGGAACAATACTTATCGAGGATTCCTTCGAGCTTGAATTTGTCGAGGTATTCTTTTTCCTCGTCCGAAATGTGCATGATAACGGTGGTCCCGTGTCCGTCGCGTTCACCGGCTGTGAGTTCATAGGAACCGGCTTCGAAGCAGGTCCAGTGAACGGCGGGCGCGTCCGTGTAAGATTTCGTAATGACTTCCACCGTGTCGCTGACCATGAACGACGAATAAAATCCGAGACCGAAATGCCCGATAATACCGTTGTTTTGGTTATCGCCCTCGTATTTTTGAATGAAGTCGAGCGCGCCCGAAAGCGCGATCTGGCAAAGATAGCGGTCAAGCTCTTCTTCTGTCATGCCGATTCCGTTGTCGGAAACGGTGAGCGTTCCGTTTTCTTTGTCGAGAATAACGTCCACGCGGTAGGTCTCGCCGTTGTCCTCATATTGACCGAGCGACGACAGCCGGCGGAGCTTGGTGACCGCGTCGGCGGCGTTGGAGACGATCTCGCGCAGAAAGATGTCCTTTTCGGAATAGAGCCATTTTTTGATGACGGGGAAGATATGTTCGGTTTGAACCGAAATACCGCCCTTTTTGATGCTGTCGGTCATAGGGTAATTTTGCCTCCTCTTATTGGAACCGCACCCGGATAAAGGCAGACACCCGCAGGGAACCCAATCAAAACGGGAGTCCCCTGCGGAATGCCTTTTCGCGAGTTCGGAAAAGATTTTTTATTCTTTGTTGATATGCTCGTTCAGATATTGTTTTTGATCGGCTTCCTCTTGCCGGACGGTTTCTTCAACGGCAAATTGCGTCAGCGCCTCGGCGGAGATTTCTGGGATCACGGAGAGCTTTCTCGCTTTCTCGTAGAGCCACATCACAAACCGATTCCAAATCGATATTTTTTCTCCGCGCGCGATCTGAATACGCAAACGAAGAACCTTGCTTTCAAACCGCCGCAAACTCTTTTCGGAACTGCTCTGCATATCCGTTGCGGGATCGAGCGGACTGTTGGCAGGGTAATAGTTTTCGGTGGCGGACGGCATTCCGCGGGCGCGTAGCCGATCTTCCTGGAACGTGTCGAGCAGTTCGAGAACGGTGGCGAAAAGCGGAACGCCGATCAGCATACCGACCAGGCTCCAAATGTTGCCGAGTACGGTGATGGCAATGAGCACGCAGAGCGAGCTGACCCCGTTACTGCTCCCGAGGATCTTCGGTCCGATGATGTTGCCGTCGATCTGCTGGATGACAAGCACGATGATGAGGAAGGGGATCACCTTCGCCGGTTCGGTCAAAAGGACGATCACCGCCGTCGGAACGGCACCGAAGATGGGACCGATCACGGGAACGATGTTGGTCAGACCGATGATCGCGGCGTTCAGCAGGGGATAGGGGATCCGGAAGATCACGAGAACCACATAGGTCAGGATTCCGATGATGAGCGAATCGAAAAACTTTCCTTCGAGGAAACTGCCGAAGGAGCGGTCGGCAACCGTGAAAACGCGGGTCAGGTAAGCGTTGGTGCGGTCGCTGAACAGCGCGCGGCGGAGCTTCATGATCTGCGCATAGCGCTTTTCCTTGGTGGAGAGCAGGTAAAGCGAAATGAAGAAGGAGAAGATCACGTCCGCGACCGCGGAGATCACGTCGCCGATCGTGTCGATCACGTTGCCCATGGTATCCACGGACACCCATCTCCGCAACATTTCCAAAAGACGCGCGGTATCGCGCAGCAGGCCGCTCAGATAATTGTTGATCTCATCGGCGGTCGTCGGTTGCAGGAAGGTCTGCGAAGCGTTGAAATGTGCGAGAGTGCGATCCACCCAATTCACAAGCGCATTGTAGCGCCCCACGGCGGAATCCATATAAGTCGGGTAGTTCTCAACGAAAGAAGCGATACTGGAAACCAATTGCGGAACGATCAGAACGAGCAGGAGCGCGAACATCAAGAGCAGGAAGAGATAGGAGAAAACGAGAGACAGCGCGCGGCGCAGACGAAGCGGATGAACGTTTCGGAACGCACGGCGCTCAAAGAAGCGAAAAACGGGGTTCAGCAGGTAGGCAAGCGTCAATCCGATCAGAATGGGTCGGAAAAGGCGAAGGACGGACGCGATCCAACGGTTGATGGCGGTCGAGTTGATGATCATGAAGATCAGCAGAATGAGCACGGCAAGCGCGCTCCCCGCAATCGTCAACCATTTGCGCGTGAGATGCGGTTTCTTTTCGGGTTCTCCGTTCATTGGTCGTTGTCCTCCTTTCTTTCATCGGTAGAGGACACGGCGGGGCTTTCTGCGTCTTTTTCCGCCGCCGAAAGTTCGTCGAATATTTCTTCAATCGTTTCATGGGGCGCTTCGCCGCCCGTCGGCATTTCTTCCGTGGGCTCGGTATGCTCGCGCACCAAGGCGTTTTCCTCTTCGGCAAAGCGTTGGAGTTCTTCTTCGCTCACGTCGGAGAACACATGGTACTTGCGCGCAAGGCGGTAGGTGCCGAGACGAATGCGTTCGCGCAGGTTCAGGTCGCCGCTTCCGGTTTCCTCCGAAGCGATACGCGCCTGTCTTTTTTCTTCCTGCTTTCTGCGCCGCCTTTCGGAAGCCGTTTCGGAATGCGTTACCATGTTCGGCGCATAGTATTTCTCCGTTTCGTTCGGCAATCCCCGCTCTTTGAGACGGCTCTCCAACCAGTAGTCCAACAGTTCGAGAACGGTTGCGAAAAGCGGAACGCCGATCAACAGACCCACAAACTTCCAAAGACCGCCCATCAGGATAATCGCGATCATGACGCAGAGCGAGCTGACGCCCGTGTTTTCTCCGAGGATCTTCGGGGCAATGATGTTGCCGTCAAGTTGCTGGATCACAATGATACTGACAAGGAAGAAGATGACTTTGACGGGGTCGGCGAGCAGGATGATGAGCGCCGTGGGAATGACGCCGATAAAGGGTCCGATCACGGGAATAAAGTCCGTAATTCCGACAATGCTTGCCACCAAAAGAGCGTAAGGGATCTGGAAAATGCGGCAGGCAAGGAAAGTCAGACCGCCGACGATCAGCGAATCCAGAATTTTGCCGCGTAAAAAGCCGCCGAAAGAACGGTCGGCAACTGTGCAAATGTGGGTAATGCGGCGGTTGACGGACTCCTTGAAAACCGCGCGGCGGAATTTCATGATCTGCGCATACCGTTTTTCTTTGGAGAAGAGCAGGTAGATCGAAATGAACAGACCGAAAATGAAGTTGGTCAGTCCCGAAGCGGCACGGGACAGGAAATCAAGCAAGCGGTTGATGCTGGAAAAGCCGATCTGCTCGCGGAAGAGATAAACGAGATAGTTCCAAAGGTCGTTTACCCCTTTGGAAATGCGAACCTTGTCCAAATAAGGGATCAAGTCGGCGCCATCCTCCTGCGTGGGCAGACGGCGGTTGACGCTTTCGATCAGGCGATTGAGCGGCGAGACCAGCCTTGTCAGATTTTCGTCGAAATTGGAAATGAAGTTCTGAATGCTTCTCACAAGCTGAGGAACAATCAGCATGACCAAAAGCCCCACGATCAGAAACAGCAGAACGTAGGCAAGGATCAAAGAGAGCACGCGGCGGAAATACGGTGCGCGCACACGCACGAGGATTTTCTTTTCAAACAGGCGGAAAAACGGGTTGACGAGATACGCGAGGATCAGCCCGATCGTAACGGGGCGGATCACCGCAAGCACGGAAGAGACCCAGTTGTTTACCGCTTTGATGTTGGAGATCAAAAGGACAAAGGAAAACAGGATCACATAAACGACGATCCCTCGGATCAGCCGTGTGCGACCTTGTGTGTTCGGCGTGTTCTGCTCACGATCCATTCGCGTTCTCCTTTCTCCCGCATAAGGAATAATAAATCTATATAATATTCTATCCTATTTTTCCCGTTTCGTCAAGAGATTTTCGCGGATTTTCAAAATATTCTTGCAAATTAGGAGCTTTCGTGGTAGAATAGGAGCATAGATTTGGCGGAACCGACAAAAAGATTTCGCGGAACGGAGACGGCATGAAACGAGCAAAAACCGAGTTGGCATACGCAAAAATCAACCTTTTTCTGGATGTGATCGCAAAGCGGGACGACGGTTACCATTTGATCGACGGGATTATGCAGAACGTCACGCTTTCCGATCGTGTAAACGTCGCGTTCGAGCCGTCGGAAGAAATTGAAATTTCACTGACGTCGAGCGGAAACCCCGCAATGCCGACCGACGCGACCAACCTCGCCTGCCGTGCGGCAAAACTCTACTTGGAGACCGTCGGGCGCGGGGGAAAGGTCATTGTCAACATTGAGAAAAAGATTCCAGCGGCGGCGGGACTTGCGGGGGGAAGCGCCGATGCGGCGGCGGTTTTGCGCGCGCTTGACGCTCTTTCCGATGAGCCGATCGGGGTTGAAGAGCTTTGCCGCATCGGCGCGAAGCTCGGCGCGGACGTGCCGTTCTGCGTGCGTGGCGGCGCAATGCGGACGCAGGGGATCGGCGATGTTTTAACGCCTTGCGCGGGGCTTTCCGATTGCTTTATTGTGATTGCTTGCGCGGGAAACGGTGTTTCGACCCCATGGGCATTCGACAAACTCGATTTGATTTTCAACGGCTTTTCAGAACCGCGAAACAGTGAGAAAAAGGTCGAAAAACTCCTACACGCTCTGCAAATTCGCGATTTTCGGTCGGCATATGCGACTTTTGAGAACGTGTTCGAGAGCGTCATCTCCGAAATCGATCCGAGCGTTGACCGCATCAAAACGATTATGGTCGGGGCGGGAGCCGTGCGCGCCATGATGAGCGGGAGCGGTCCTTCGGTGTTCGGCGTGTTCGGGAACGAAAGCGCGGCGAGAGCGGCGTGCGAAAAGCTTGAAAAAGTCGGTATCAAAGGGCATTTTTGCCGACCGATCACGAAAGAATTTTTCGCGCGTTAATATGCAGTTCACATATCGCATTTATAATATAATTTGTTATTGAAACTTCAGTGGAAACAATCCGAAAGGGAAAACGAATTGAAGCAGAAAGAAGAACGCAGCGCCTGCGCGCTCCGCACGTCTATCGGCGGGCAGGCATTGATGGAAGGAATCATGATGCGCGGTCCCAAACGGACAGCAATGGCTGTTCGCAATCCCAAGGGGGAGATCGTGCTCGAACAGTCCGAAACACGCGGGATCAAACGTCCCAAAATATGTCGCTTGCCGATCATTCGCGGAATTTTCGGTTATATCGACTCGATGACGGTCGGCTACAAAGCGCTCATGCGCTCCGCCGAGATCGCGGGACTTGAAGATGTGGTGGAAGAAAGCGAGCGAAAAAAGAAAAAACGGCTCGCGCGCGAAGCCGAGCAACGCCGTCTTTCCGGGGATGCGGAAACAGCCGAAGGAGAGGTAACCGAAGAACCGTTCGCGCCGGAAGAATCCGCTCCGTCCGCAGAGTCGACCGAACAGGCAACGGGAGAACCCGCCGAAAAAGCAGCTCCCGAAAAAGATGAGAAGAAAGAGGAAAAACTGCCCGCGTGGGTCATGACGGCGACCATGGTCGTCAGCATTCTGTTCGGCTTGGCGCTTGCGATCGGGTTGTTTGTGTGGTTGCCGATCTTCTTGTATACCCGCGTGTTTCTTTGGGCGGTTCCCGCCGCGGGGAACACGGGTCATGCCGCGCTCGATTCGCTCATCAAGTCGGCGTTCGAGGGCGTCATCAAGGTCGTTTTGCTGGTCGGATATATGGCGCTGATCTCGCTGGAAAAGGATATCAAGCGTACCTTCATGTACCACGGAGCCGAGCACAAGAGTATTTTCTGCTATGAAGCGGGGAAGGAACTCACGGTGGAGAACGTGCGCGGAATGCGGCGGTTTCATCCGCGCTGCGGCACGTCGTTCCTGGTCTTAATGGTGTTGGTGAGCATCTTCATTTCCTTTTTCATCGACCCTGTTTCCATCGCTGTTTCGGGTCATGTCCTGCCCGCGGTGTTGCGCGTGTTGGTGCGAGTCCTGCTGATCCCGCTTGTGGTGGGCATCGGTTACGAACTCATCAAATTCGCGGGGCGGCACGACAATTTCGTAACCCGTATCATTTCCGCTCCCGGGCTTTGGCTCCAACGCATCACCGTTTGCGAGCCGGACGACGCCATGATCGAATGTGCCATCGAAGCGCTCAAAGCCGTGATCCCCGAGGACGGGAGCGACCATATCTGAAAGAAGGTGTCCTTCATGTATCAAGCCATTCAAAAAGAAGCGAAACAGGCAGTTGCCGAGTTGTTGGAAGTTTCGGGACTTTCGGCGGGGCAGATCCTCGTGATCGGTTGTTCCTCTTCCGAAATCGTGGGGGAGACGATCGGACACGGGTCGAGCTTTGAGACCGCGAACGCCGTGTTTGAAGCCGTTTATCCCATGTTGCAAGAAAAGGGGATTTTCCTTGCGGCACAATGCTGCGAGCATCTCAATCGCGCGATCATTGTGGAAGCCGCCTGCGCCGAAAAATACGGGCTTGATCCCGTTTGCGTGGTGCCGTACCCGAAAGCGGGAGGCTCATTTGCAACGGCGGCGTGGAGACATTTTGCTTCCCCTGTTGCCGTGGAACACGTCCGCGCGCACGCAGGACTTGACATTGGCGGAACGCTGATCGGAATGCACTTGCGCGAGGTTGCGGTTCCCGTGCGGCTTTCGCTTTCCAAAATCGGCAACGCAAATATTCTCTGTGCCCGCACCCGTCCGAAACTCATCGGCGGAGAACGCGCACACTACGAATAACGGGCAGGGGCAAACACCGTTTGGAATAATTTCATATTCGGAAGAAAAAATCTCGATTTGCTATTGACAATTCTCTCGGGAAAGTGGTATAATATATTTGTGTTTGACCGTTGAATATCAAACGGAAGGAGCTTTCACCCATGCAAATTGCCATCATCGCGCATGACATGAAAAAAGAACTGATGACACAGTTCTGCATTGCATATTGCGGTATTTTAAGCAAACATGAGCTTTGCGCAACCAATATTACGGCGAAATACATTGCCGAGGCAACAGGACTTCAGGTGGAGCGCCTGCTCACGGGTTCTCAAGGCGGCGAGCAACAGATCGCGTCGCGCATTGCCTATAACGAGATCGACCTTTTGCTCTATTTCAAGGACACCAGACCCAATTCGGTTTCCGACGAAGTGGAAAAAGAGATCCTGCGCCTGTGCGACCTTTATAACATTCCCGTTGCCACCAACATCGCAACGGCGGAAGTGCTTATCATGGCATTGGATCGCGGCGACTTGGATTGGCGCGAGATCGTGAAGGCAGACCTTCGGGGAAGCCGCAGATTTTAACGGAAACATTTGTGGGGCAGATATGTTCCGCGGGAACCGGCACGGAAAAGAGACAAACCTCTCGGCTGAAAGGGTTTGGTGGCGACCCGTGGGGTACCGCTATCCCGCTATCTTGCATACACCGGAAAAGAGTAAAACGTTTGGGTGGAACCGTGCGGAAAAGATCCACACCCCGAACCGACCGATCGCGTCGGAGGGGTGTGGCTTTTTCGTTTCAAATCATCAAAACCAATCATGGGAAAGGAATTTTATATGAAAGTCACCATTCAAAATCAAAAAATCGAAGTGGCGGCGCCTTCTACGGTATATGAAGCCGCACGCGCCGCCGAGCTGATCTCGCGCGAGGTCATCGGCGCACAGATCGCGGGCAAAACCGTTGCGCTTTCGCAGGAGCTTGCCGACGGCGACGATGTGAAACTGCTCACCTTTGCGGACGAGGCGGGGAAGCACCTGTTCCGCCATACTGCGTCGCATATCCTCGCGCAATCCGTCAAGCGGCTGTATCCCGCGTCCAAACTCACGATCGGACCGGCAATTGACAACGGATTCTATTACGACATCGACTCGGACGTGACCTTCACGCCCGAAGTGCTCGCGCTGTTGGAAGCCGAAATGAAAAAAATCGTGAAAGAGAACCTCAAAATCGAGCGGTTCGAGTTGCCGCGCGACGAGGCGATCAAGCTCATGACCGAGCGGGAAGAACCCTACAAAGTGCAGCTGATCGAGGAATTGCCCGAGGGAGAGGTTATCAGCTTCTATCGGCAGGGGGAATTTATCGACCTTTGCGCGGGTCCGCATCTGTTCTCCACGGGCGCGGTCAAGGCGTTCAAGCTCACGCAATGCACGGGAGCCTATTGGAAAGGCGACCAGAACAACAAAATGCTCCAACGCATTTACGGTGTGGCGTACCCCTCGAAGGACGAACTGAACGCATATCTTGCCGCGCAGGAAGAGGCGCTCAAACGCGACCATAACAAGCTCGGGCGAGACCTCGGCTATTTTACCACGGTGGATTACATCGGGCAAGGGTTGCCCATCCTGTTGCCGAAAGGCGCCCGCGTGGTTCAGTTGCTTCAAAGATGGGTCGAGGACGTGGAACAGAAAAAAGGATGCCTGCTCACCAAAACGCCGTATATGGCAAAACGTGATCTTTACAGAATTTCGGGTCACTGGGATCATTATCGGGACGGTATGTTCATTATGGGGGATCCCGACGACGAAACAAAGGATTGCTATGCACTGCGCCCCATGACCTGTCCGTTCCAATATCAGGTTTACCTCAATAAAAATCGCTCCTACCGCGAACTTCCCATGCGCCTGACCGAAACTTCCACGCTTTTCCGCAACGAGGACAGCGGCGAAATGCACGGGTTGATCCGCGTGCGGCAGTTCACGATTTCCGAGGGGCACTATATCCTGCGCCCCGATCAGCTCGAAGAGGAATTCCGCGGATGCCTCGAACTCGCAAAATACTTTCTCGGAACGGTCGGACTGCTCGATAAATGCACCTTCCGCTTCTCGCAATGGGATCCCGCCAATCCGAAGAACAAATACGAGGGCACGCCCGAACAATGGGAAGTGGCGCAGGCGACCATGGCACAGATTTTGAAAGATTTGAACGTGGAATACACCGTTGGGATCGACGAAGCGGCATTCTACGGACCGAAGCTCGACATTCAGTATCGGAACGTGTACGGGAAAGAGGATACGCTCGTCACCATCCAAATCGATATGTTGCTCGCCGAGAAATTCGGAATGTACTACACCGATAAAGACGGCGAAAAGAAACTGCCGTATATCATCCACCGTACCTCGCTTGGGTGCTATGAGCGCACACTTGCATATCTGATCGAGACCTACGCGGGCGCGTTTCCGCTTTGGCTGGCTCCCGAGCAGGTGCGCATTCTGCCGATCGGCGACGAGCACGTCGAATACGCGAAGAAATTGAAAGAGCATCTTGACGACGCGGGTCTGCGCGTCGAGTTGGACGACAGCTCGAATACCATCGGCTATAAGATCCGCAACGCGCAAACGCAGAAGATCCCTTATATGCTGGTGATCGGCGCGAAGGAAATCGAAACGGGAACGGTCGCCGTCCGCAATCGCGCGGGCGAAACGGTGACCAAAACCGTGGATGAATTCCTCTCGGACGCGCTCCTCGAAGTTGCCGAAAAGAGACGTTAAAAAAGAACGAAAAAGAAGCACGCCCCGCAAAGAAATTTGCGGGGCGTGTGTGTTATAAGTGATGTTTGCAGACTTCGCTTTGTGAAACCGTTCGGAAAACGAACAAAAAGAGGAAGAAATCAACATACCTTGCACCGAACGACAAAAAGGCACTCACCGATTGGCGAGTGCCTTTTTGTGGCGCGGCGTAAGGGATTCGAACCCCCGACCTTTTGGTTCGTAGCCAAACACTCTATCCAGCTGAGCTAACGCCGCATTTTTTCGTACCCATATATCTTACCACAATCTGCCGCTTTTGTCAAGTCTTTTTTTGCGAAAAAACAAAGTTTTTTCGCAAGTTTTTTCGAGGAGCGGCGAGGGCTTGCAAATGCGGGAACCTTTTATCAAAACAAAGGGCTCCCGCGTTTTTCGCAATGATTATTTTTCAAACATCTTTTCAATATCCGCGCGGTTGTAATATTGTTTTTTGTCGCAGAACCGACAGTTCACTTCCAATCGCTCCGGTTTGCCTTCCCGTGCCTGTTCGGCAAGCATTTTCAAGAGTTCGTCCTTGCCGAGCGTGATGAGCGCGCGGGTCGTCCGTTCCCGACTGCAATTGCAACGGTAGGCGACGTCGATCTCATCGAACACGTCAAACGGAACGTCCCGCAGAGCGATTTTCGCAATGTCCTCGAGCGATTTCCCTTCGTCAAACAAACGGGAAACATTGGTCAACTCTTTCGCGTTCCGCTCGATCGTGTCGATGATTTTCGGGTCGGGAAAGGGAAGCAACTGCAAAATGACGCCCCCCGCCGCCCGACAGGTTCCGTCGGTGTCGATGAGTACGCCGAGCGCACACACCGTCGGGACTTGTTCACTTTGCGCGAAATACGCGGCAATGTCCTCGGCGATCTCTCCCGAAACCAACGGAATAGACCCGTTGTAAGGCTCTTCGCCGCCCGTGTCGCGGATGATGGTCAAAAGACCTTTTCCCACCGCGCCGCCAACGTCCAATTTTTCGTTCGGTTTGAGCGGGAGATCGACGTTCGGGTTTTGAATATACCCGCGAACGTTTCCGAGATAGTCCGAAACGGCGAGAATGCGGCCCGCGGGGCCGTCCCCGCCGATGGTCACGGTGATACTGTCGGTCTTTTCGCCGAGCATACAGCCCATCATGGAAGTTGCCGTGAGCAGTCTGCCGAGTGCGGCACTCGCGGTTGGCGAGGTGTGATGATAGCGAATGGCTTGGTTGACGATTTCGCGGGAATTGATGACGTGAATACGCGCGCTGCCGTCGGCAGTCATGGCGCGCAGAATTGCGGAACCCTGTTGCATGATGTATCCTTTCATTCTTTCATGGCGCGGGCGCAGAAGTACCATCGCTCGGCGGTGTCGGTCGGAGCGGAGAAAGCAAAGTCGGAATAAACGCCGAGCAATTCAAAACCGCTGTCTTGGAGTGCTTCGGAAAGTTCTTCGAGCGAATAACAGCGTTCCCGTTGGCATTCGTCCGAGCGACGGTAATCACCGTTCGGAAGTTCCTCGAAAAGGGAAAGCGCAAATTCGCAAATACCGCTTTCGGGATCGTAGTCGTTTTGCCACCCGCAATAAACGCTGCGGTCGCCGTTTTCTTCGAGAACGTATGCGTTTTGCCCGTAAACGGTGCGGAATTTATACGGCGTGTTGACGTCAAAGAAAAACAGACCGTTCGGATCGAGATAGTTATGAACGAGTGAAAAACAGGAAAGCAAGTCTTTTTTCGAGAGCAAATAATTCACGCTGTCGAGGCAGCAGGTAACGGCGCCCACCGTGCCGTAGAGTTCAAAGGACCGCATATCCTGCAAGAGATAGAGAATGCCGTCATGCGGTCGGCTTACCGCCTCGGAAAGCATTTCGGCGCTTCCGTCCGCACCGATCATGTCATAGCCTTTTGCCGCGAGCTCGCGGGTCATTCTGCCCGTTCCGCAGGCGAGATCCAACACAAGCGACGGGCGTTTGGGCAGAAAACGGTCAAAGCAGGCTTCGGCGAAATCCGCCCATTTCCGATAGTCGATCTCTTCGCCGAGGCGCTCATAGACCCGCGCAATGGCGGAATATCCTTCGCAACCCATCATTTGCCGCTCCTTTCTTGTGTCGTCCGTTTTTGAAAGTATTTCCGTAGCTATTTTATCACACATTTCGGGAAATGTAAAGAGCAATGCGGAATTTTTCGTGGATCGTTTTTATACCGCTGATGACAGATTGAAGTTTCTTGACAAAAAATAAAATAGCTATTGACAATGAAACACAAAAAGGGTTATAATGTTAAGTAGCAAATTCGCGAGCTGTGCAAAAGGAGCGTGTCATGACCTACAATTTATACGAATTGCTGACGCAGATGATCGGGCGGACATCCGAACTCGCGGGAAAAGTCGAGGTTTCGGAGCGTTCCATGTTCATTGCGGGAGCGGTGTTTGCCGTAATCGTCGGGTTGCTCGGCTATCGCTTCATCAAGTTATTCATGGGAATACTCATCGGGCTTGTCGGGTATTTTGCGGGGTTGGAACTGTTCGCCTATTTGCAGGAGACGACCTCTGTCATTGCCAAAGCGCCGCAATGGACTTCCTATGTGGTGGGCGTGTTTCTGGCAGTGATGTTCATGGCGCTCGGATTTTCCAAGTTTTCCTATGCCATGTTCGCTCTGTTTACCGTGATCGGATATAACTTTGCGGGCTATTATTTGCCGGATCGCCCCCTGCTTGCTCTTGCGGGTGCCGTGGTGTTGGCGTTGCTTTCCACGTTGATCGTTCGCTTTTCCTTCATCCTCGTCAGCTCGGTGGCGGGCGGCTTTGCCGTGGTCATGTACCTCGGGGCGTTGTTGCCGAAGGCTCGCTTTCTGCAACTCGGCGCGGAAAAATCCGCGTTTTGGGTGGCGGTCGGTGTTGCTTTGGTTTTCTTTGTGTTCCAGTACGCAACGCGCCGCCGCAAGAAAGACGTGCTTTATTGATATACTTGGAGCAATCTCCAAATCAGTTTGTAAAATCCTCGCGAACTCAGCAAGAATATTACGAGTTTGCAATTGCATTAATCTTTTAGAAAAAAGTAGAAACCAAAACTGTAACAGAAATAGGTTTTAATCAAATTTGAAATTATAAAAGACAGCGGAGAAACAAGTATGGCTAAAAATATTGAACCTAAACTCAGAAAAATTGGAGACTATCTAAAACTTGATGAAGATACAATTTTTACGATACCGGAATATCAACGTGCGTATTCATGGAACATTGATAACTGTGATAAATTGTGGCAAGATATAAATGATTTTGCCGAGAGTGGAAATAAAGACAGGTATTTCTTTGGCACCATTATTATTAACTGTCAAGATAATGATACTAAATATGGGCTTATTGATGGGCAACAACGGACTACCACCTTTTTATTATTGCTAAAAGCATTGTTGATTAGGATCAATATTGCAATTGTGAGAACCTCAACCGATGAAGATTCAGCAAACCTTTGCAGAGGATTGCAAGAGCGTAGAAGGCGAATCATGGGGATCCTTTATAAAGTGGAAACCGAAGATGTGTCGGACAAGCCTGATTCTGCAAAAGATGCCGAAATATGTCGTAATATTAATATTCTCGAAAATTTCTCTATCAACGAACAATATAAGACAGAATTGAAAACGATTCTTCAAGCAACCGATTATACTTCTGCCGAAGCAAGAGTTATTAAGATTCGGTACAAACAAAAAGATAATAGGTATACTAATTTTTTTAGAAACTTCAAATTCTTTTATAATAAAATACATGATTTATCTGATTCTCAATTGAACAGTATTGCAAAATCTATTACAGACAACTGTGAAGTGATTGAAATTAAAAGCTGGCAAGTTGAACAAGCTATCACTATGTTTAACTCCCTTAATTCTGATGGCTTGCCGCTTTATAACTCAGATATAATCTCAGCCAAACTATATGCAGAAGCAGAAAAAAGAGGACAAGAAAAAGAATTTGCAGATTTGTGGAAGCAGTTAAATGATATAATTAATGAATTGGAAAGTTTACAAGTTGCGGAAATAAATGCGATTTTAATGCAGTATATGTATTATACACGCACTGTTAACAGAGAAACCATAAGCGAAACAGGGGTGATAAATGTTACCACTCCCGGCTTGAGAAGATACTTTACCGAAATAAATAAAGAACCTATTGCTAATCCAATTAAAATGTGTAATGATATGATTAAATTAGCTAAAGTGTGGAAAAAAGTTTCGGAATATTCTCAATTAAAAATTTTGCTTAAGTTTAATGAGAATACAAAATTATTTTTGGCAAGTTTCTTTTATAGGTTCAATGAAGAAGAAATTACAGAAGACATTGTAGCACCAATATTTAATTGTTTGTTGCGACTTTTTGCTCTTCTTGAACTTGTTGATGTCGGTTATTCAAGCAAATATTTCAAAACGTTTTTGTTTGGAGAGGAAGCAAAATTTATTGATAAAACTGTTTCTGCTAATGTCATTATCCAAGACTTTGATAACCATATCCGTGCAAATTGGGACAAGGCAACTGTTAAAGCAGCACTGCGTGAGTATGATGGCAATATCCTTGTATATCTTAACGAGTATCTTTTTGCCAATGAAAAAAAGATGTTCTTTTCTCTTGGTACCAAATACGATATAGAACATATCATGCCATACAGTGGGTGCAATCTACAGGAAATCAGAAAAGATGCCGAAATTGATAACGAAACAGAATTTTATAGCGTTGTAAATAAGTTAGGCAACAAGATTATCCTTGAAGAAAAAATCAATCGTTCAATAGGAAACGAATGGTTTAGAACCAAAGTTTCGACAAAACTTGAAAATAAAACGGGATATATTGATAGCAAATATCCGATTGCTTGTGCTTTGGTTACTCAATATAAGGATACTAACAAACCATATTGGAAAAAGGTCGATATTTCCGTTGCCACCGACAAAGCAAGCGATAGGATTGTTAAATTTATTTTTGGAGAGTAAATTACAATCGTATTTTACTAATAGTTAGCTGAAATTTATAGAAAAAAGCGATAGTAATTATATTAGATGAATGTTAATACAACATAGGGCAAGGGGCTGTTGCACATTGTGCAACAGCCCCTTTTGTGAACGGCTTGAAAGCGAAATTCTATTTGATTTTAGCTTTAATAAATCCCTAAGAAATCTACGCTTCGAGGGCTTTTATGGTGCAGGCTCGTCTGTAAGCCGGGTTCTGTCGGGAACGGTCATCAATCTTCGCGCGGCGTTGCCGACGCGCTTCGGGAATACTCCCGTGCCACCCCGGGGCGTATGCCGGACAAAGCTGCCCGATGGGGTGTTGCTTCGGATAGGGTTTACAGCGGACCCATGTTACCATGGGAACGGGCAGGCTCTTACCTCTGCCTTTCCAGCCTTACCGCGCGGAGCGCGGCGGTTTATTTCTGTTGCACTTTCCCGGTGGTTACCCACGGCGGATGTTATCCGTTATCCTTGTCCTGTGAAGCCCGGACTTTCCTCACGGTAATACCTTACGGCGCAATACCGCGCGACCGTTTAACGAACCTGCAAAATTATTATAGCAGATTTTTCGGGGTTTGTCAAGCGTTTGGAACTTACTTGTCCGAGCCGTCGGCAATGTTTCGCTCCGAGCTTTCCTCGCGAAAGGCGGTTTTGCGAAGCACGATCAACGTGCAAACGACCGCCAAGGCAACGGCGGTGACTACGATGACCGAGAGCCAGAAGCTCTTGACGAACGGACCATGGACAGCCAGACCCGTAATGTCGAATTCGCCGGATTCCGCGTTCTGCATATGCCCGAAGATGGAAGCAACGTCGAAAATCAACGCGCCGAGGGCGATCACGCTTGCAAGAATGGTCACCACATCTCCTTTTTTGGAAAGCGCGGACTCGGTAAGCCGCGCGGGACGTTCCACGCGGAAGTCGATCAATTCGCCGAGATAGAAAGCGAGCAGGGCAAGAATGATGGTTTCGGGGAGCATATAGGTAGCATTGTAGATCAAGGAATAACCGATTGCCGCGCCGCTCGGAATAGAGAGACCCGCCCAAACGGTCGCACCCGAAATCACATGGCAGATGTAACGCACCGCGCATCCGACCACCGAACCCGCGACCAGCGCGTAGCTCTGCCGATTCAACGCTTTGCGGAATACGCCGCCGAGCCCCAGTGCCGCAAAGGCGACCAGATAGTCAAGAAGGATGATGGCGAGAATGGATTGCCATGTGGTGAAATAGGAAAGATTTTTCAGCCCGAGGAGTTGTTGGATCACGCCGTAAACAAATCCCGAGCCGAGTCCCCACAGAATTCCGCTCCGATAGGCGATCAGAACGATGGGAAGCATCGAAGCGAGGGTAATGGAACCTCCGTAGGGCAATTCCACGAGCTTTACCATGCTCAACACCGTGGCGATTGCCACGAGCAGAGCGCTTTCCACGAGCTTGCGGTTTCGTTCAAAATGAGCATTGTTGTTGGTCATAACGATATGACCCCCTTTCAAAATAAAAATTTGACCGCACGAATCGTCGCGCGGTCAAATTCGGCAGGAAAACGGGAACGTTTCAAGCCTTGCTATCTCCCTACGACGGCATTATCCGTATCAGGTAAAAGGGTTCGGCACGAAGCCGTCTCAGCCGTTTTTCACAGCACCCCCGATTTTATGCGGTTTTCACGGTAACGATTATAGCACGTCCCGCAGGGTTTGTCAAGCCTTTTTTTGTCAAAAAACGAAATTTTCAGAAATAATAGTTCGGCTCTACGTCGGCGAGAGAAGGAGCAGAGGCAAGAACCGCTTCTTTCACGGCGATTTGCGGCAGGTATGTTTGGGCGTCGTTTTGGAACAATTCCGCCATGAGCCCGTCCGCGAAGGTGGAGAACCACACTTCGTTCACCTCCATTGTGTAAGCCCCCTTTGTGGGCGCGTAGCGGCGGATGATGTGGTAACCCGAAGCGGATTGAAGCATCTTGTCTTGTCCGATCTCCATTCCTTCGAGTGTCTGCTCGATTTCGGAAAGATAGGCGAGGTCAGTGGAAACGGATGTGTAGTCGGTTCCGCGGAGCAGATAATACCCGTCGGTAAATTCGCTTTGCCCGTTCTCGGCGGCAAGGACGTTTTCGAATACCGTTTCAGTTGCGTCCTTCACCTGTCCGTAAGTGGTCTGCGCGTCAACGAGTACGTTTGCCTTCTCTTCTTCAGTCAATTCCCGACGGATCACATTGCCTTTGGCGTCGGTCTTGTATTTCGGAGTGCCGTTCGTGACGTCATAGGCGATCTTTGTATACTCTCTTGTGAGATAATAGACACCATCTTTTTCATATCCGCTCGTGTCATAGAGCACGTTGCCGTTCTCATCATAATAGACTTTGTCGCCGTTTGCATCAACGATGTATTCATAGTCGTAGGTCGCGAAAAAGATTTGTTTGAAGCGGAGATAATGCGTGTTGAGGTATTCTTCCTTGACCGTTTCACCGAGTTTTGAGGCGTTCGCACCGTAGAGGAAATCCTGCGCGGTTTCGAGCTTCGCCTCGGTTTCGTAGGCACTTTTCAACAGTTTGTAGTTCACGCCGTAGGGTTTGAGAACGGCGTTGAGCTTGGTCTTCGAACCGTCGCCGTAGTCGTGTACAATGTTGTCAAGTTCCTCTTGAATGTTGGCTTTTGCCGTTTCGGAAAGTTTGAGACCGTTTTTCTCAAAAATCCAAAGACCGATCAGATAGATCTTGCAGGTTTCCAACACCTGTGCGCGGTAGTATTCGTCCCATGTTTGCAGATTGTTGCCGTCGAATTTGTCTTGGATCGACCAAAACCCCGCATCATCCGCACTGCCGCCGCCGTTGGTGTAACCGTAACCGACGAAAGACCCTTTCAGGCGTGAGAGTTGGAAACGGTAAAAGTTGACCGAAAGGGAGACTTTCACGCCGTCGCGGTCAAGCGTCATCAGCGTTTTTCCGCTCCCGCCCGCACAGGAGACGAGCGGAAGAAAGAGGAAAACCAAAACAAGCAAAAGGGAGAGGGAACGGAAAAGATGTTTCATAGCGAATTCCTTTCATCGTCGGGAGATTTCGGCGTGGTCGCAAGGTAGCGATCCAGGCAGGTTTGAAGGTCGGCGAGAGCGGCGTCCTTTTTGGAGATGCGCAGGCAAAGGTGCGGCTCGCCCGACATCAGCATCCGCAGTTTGCCGCCGCAATTCGCGGCAACTTCGACCCAGCGGTCGACGTCGGTTTTTTGCGGGTAGATGTGCAGTTCGTTTCCGAATTGACGGATCGCGGTCATGCCCGCGCGAACGGCAAGGTTGTGGATGAGCGCGATGCGGAGCAGGTTGCGGGACGGGGCGGGCGGTTCGCCGTAGCGATCCACCAGCTCGTCGGTCACGTCGCGCAGGTCATCCTCGTTTGCAATCAAAGCGATTTTTTTGTAGAGCGCCATGCGTTGGGCGGGATAGGGAACGTATTTTTCGGGTAGGAACGCGTCGAAATCGAGATTGACGGTGCATTCCACTTCGGGCACGTCGGCGTCGCCTCGCTCTTCGAGAACGGCTTGATTGAGCAACTTGATATAGAGGTCGTAGCCCACGGCGTCGAGATGCCCATGCTGTTCGGCGCCGAGCAGATTGCCCGCGCCGCGGATTTCCATGTCGCGCAGAGCGATTTTGAACCCCGCGCCGAACTCGGCGTATTCGCGCACGGCTTCGAGCCGTTTGCGGGCAATGTCGGTCAGCGCTTTCATGGGCGGGTAGGTGAAATAAGCGTAGGCGCGGCGGGACGACCGACCCACGCGACCGCGGATCTGATGCAGCTGCGAAAGGCCGAGACGGTGCGCGTTGGAAACGATGAGCGTGTTCGCGTTGGGAACGTCCACACCCGTTTCGATGATGGTGGTGCAAACGAGAACGTCGATCTCTCCCGCGAGCATCTTTTCCCAAATGCTTTCGAGTTCGTCCTTGTCCATTTTTCCGTGACCCACCGTGACCCGCGCTTCGGGAATGGCTTGCTTGATCCGTGCGGCGACCGAATAAATGGTTTCCACGTCGTTGTGCAAGTAGAACACCTGACCGCCGCGCCGCAGTTCGCGACGGATGGCTTCCTCGATGATAATGGGTTCTTCTTCCAGCACGTAGGTCTGAACGGGGAGACGGTCAACGGGGGCTTCGTCGAGGATAGAGATGTCGCGAATTCCGCCCATTGCCATATTGAGCGTGCGGGGAATGGGCGTTGCCGAGAGCGAGAGAACGTCCACACCCGAAGAGATCTGTTTCAGCTTTTCCTTTTGCGCAACGCCGAACCGTTGTTCCTCGTCCACGATCACGAGCCCGAGGTCGTGAAATTTCACGTCATTCGAGAGCAAACGGTGCGTGCCGACGAGAATGTCGATTTCGCCGCGCGCCAAACGGCGCAGGGTTTGTGACTGCTGTTTTCCAGTGCGGAACCGCGAGATCATGTCCACGTTCACGGCGAAACTTCGCATCCGGCTGACCATGGTTTGGTAGTGTTGGAGCGCGAGCAGGGTAGTCGGAACGAGCACGGCGACCTGCTTGCCGCCGAGCACGGCTTTATATGCGGCGCGGAGAGCCACTTCGGTTTTTCCGTAGCCCACGTCGCCACAGAGCAGGCGATCCATCGGAACGGGGCGCATCATGTCGGCTTTGATCTCGTCCGAGGCTTGCACCTGACTTTCGGTTTCGCTGTATTCAAAGGCTTCTTCAAAGGCTTTCTGATAGCGGTCGTCGGCTGGGAAAGCGTGACCCGGCAGGCGCATTCGTTCGGCATAAAGACGGATCAGGTCTTTCGCCATTTCTTTGACGGCTTTTTTTGCCCGCGCCTTGGACTTCTGCCAACCGTCGCCTCCCATTTTGGAGAGTTTGAGCAGACCGTCGTCCGCGTGAGCGCCGATATATTTGGAAACTTTTTCGAGCTGTTCCACGGGAAGGAACAAACGGTCGCTTCCCGCGTAGCGGATACCGATATAGTCGCGGGTCACGCCGTCCACGGTCAACGTTTCGATGCCCGTGTATTGACCGATGCCGTAGCTCTCGTGAACAACGTAGTCGCCCGCTTCGAGTTCGGCATAGGAGAGGATACTTTTTGTATCCTTCCTTTTTTTCTTTTTCAGTGTACTTTTGCCGCCGATGCCCGGCGCGGAAGTCCGCGCTTCCGGGTTCGCGGAAAGAACGGCAAAACGCGGGACGGGTAACTCAAACCCCGCAATGAAATTCTGCCATTGCACCGAGACCGTTCCCGATAAAAAGGTTTCGGGCGTTTCGGGGTTTTCCGCCAAAACACAGCCTGCGTCGGCGATTTTTTGACGCAATTGCGTCGCGGCGACTTCGTTTTCCGCGAGGACGACACAGCGGTATCCCCCGCGCAGGTAGCCTTGCAAATCGTCCATAAAAATTTCATCGTTGTTGGCGTATGTCGCGGTGTGCCGCGTGCGGAAGCCGAAAAGACCCGCCAAACGCCTGTCGGAAAGGTTGTAGGCAATGGAGTCGACGTGCAGAGCGACGTTTGCGTCGAGGAAGAGATCGAGCGCCGAGGCGGGATTTGCGTATTCGGCGTAGCGCCCCGCGAGCGTGCCCGCTTCCAGCAGTTCGGTTACCGTTTCCCGCAAGTGTCGGTCGGCGGCTTTGGCGCGTTCGCGGACGGCGTTGGTGCCGCGCACAATGACCAACCGACGACCCGTGAAATAGTCGAAGAGACAGCTCTTTTCGGGATAGACCAACGTGATATATTTGTCAAGAAAGGGAATATCCCCGCCGTCGCGGAGCGCGTTCTCCACCGAAGCGGCTTCGCGGGCAAGTTCTTCTTCGGCGGGTTCGCGATCGGTTGCCTTGATTTGTGTCGCGATCGCTTTTTTGAGGCGTTCGAGTGCGTCCCGATCGCAGAGCAGTTCACGGGCGGGCTGAAATTCCGCCTTCACGACCGATTGCGTCATGCGTTGGGTGTCCGGTTCGAAAAGCCCCATGCGGTCGATCTCGTCGCCGAAAAGCTCCATGCGAAGGGCGTAGGCGCCGCGTACCTCACCGCCGTCGCGGTCGGTGAACACCCCGTAGGGCGGGTAAATATCCAGAATCCCGCCGCGAAGAGCAAACTGCCCGGGGCTGTCAACCAACTCCACGCGAACAAAACCCGCATCCGAGAGACGGCGGGAGAGTTCGGAAGTTTCCACCCGACTTTCTTCGGAGATCGACAGGATGGACGCAATGAGCCGTTCGGGCGGGACGGTGTAGCCGAGAGCGGCGTCGGGCGTGGTGAGCACCACGTCATAGTCGCCGCCGAGCAGACCCGAAAGAACTTTGAGACGTTCGTGCTCGTATTCGTGCGAGGCGGTCATGTAGTAAAAGGTGAGGTCGCGCCCCATGTAGAAGCCCGCGCGCACGCCGAACCGCTCCAACACGGCGAGCAGACGGACGCATTCTTTTTCCTCGGGGCAAATCAGTAGAGCCGTTCCGTTCCTTGTGTTTCGGGTGTCCTCGAGCAGGGAGACCAAAAGGGCGTCCGACGCGCCGTCGCAAACGCCCGAAACCGAAATGGGAAGGGGAGAAATGCGGAAATCCTGCCCAACGGTTTTGAGCAATTGCCCGTATTCGGGGTCGGAGCGGATGCAGGAAGTGAGAATACTCATACGGGATCGTCTCCCTCGGGACGGAAAGAATTGCAAATTTGCATCGCAGCGTCAAAATCGCCCGCAAGGATCTTTTTCACTCCTGCGTCCACCGCGTCGAATGCGTGGAAAAGACGGTTGAGATCGGCTTCGGAAAACGCAGAGAGCACCCACGCGGCAAGATCGTAGTCGGGATGGGGCTTTTCGCCGATACCCACGCGAACGCGCGGAAAATCCTCGGAACCGAGGCAGGAAATGATGTCTTTGAGACCGTTGTGCCCGCCCGCGCTTCCTTTGCGACGGGCGCGCAGGTGCGCCACCGGCAAGGAAACGTCGTCAGAGAGGACGAGGACGTGGTCGGGCGTGATCTTATAGAAGTCCGCAGCCTCTCCAACGGCAAGTCCCGAAGCGTTCATCAGCGTTTGCGGTTTCATCAGGAGTACGCGTTCGCCGCCTATTTCCGCTTCGCCCACGAGTGCGTGGAAACGAGCGCGGTCGATTTTCGCACCGAGCTTCGAGGCGATATGATCCAAAGCGAGAAAACCCGCGTTGTGGCGGGTGTTTGCGTATTGTTTTCCCGTGTTTCCGAGCCCCACGAGCAACCATGAAATCGGTTTTTGGTTCGACGGTTCTTTTTTGGCGATCTGACGGAATAAATCGAAAATATTTGCCATAAAGCGGCTCCTTCGGTCGGTCGGATGGAACGGAATACGCGAAAAGGCGCCCGATCCCGCCCGATCCCCATGCCGAGAGGATGGGGAAGGAGGGGACCCGCCGCGTCAAACGGTGGTGTTCCGTACCTCATTATTATACTATATCTTTTTCATTTTGTCAAACGGAAAAGATGTTTTTTCGCTCGTTCACAAAATGTTTACATTATTGACCCCTAAATATCCCTGTAAAACTATGGAAAAAAGAAAAAAAATATGATATAATATCAAACGTATGTGGCATGGGACAACCATGGGACGGCTTTTTGGTGTGTCACGGGTGTTGACTGTGTCGAGAAAAAACAAATTTTGGAGGATTACCAAACATGGCAAAGAAGTATTGCTATCTCTTTACCGAGGGCGACGCCAACATGCGCGAACTGCTCGGCGGTAAGGGCGCGAACCTCGCGGAAATGACCAAGATCGGGCTTCCCGTTCCCCAAGGCTTCACGATTTCCACCGAGGCTTGCACGCAGTATTACGAGGATGGCAGAAAGATCAACGATGAGATCATGGCGGAGATCATGAAGAACGTTGAGAAAATGGAGGAGATCAACGGCAAGAAGTTCGGCGATTTGAAGAACCCCCTGTTGGTTTCGGTTCGTTCGGGCGCGCGCGCATCCATGCCGGGCATGATGGACACCATTCTGAACCTCGGTCTGAACGACGAAGTGGTCGCCGCAATGATCAAGGGCAACCCCGATCCCGCGTTCGAGCGCTTCGTTTACGACTCCTACCGCCGCTTTATCCAGATGTTCTCGGATGTGGTCATGGAAGTCGGCAAGAAGTATTTTGAGCAACTCATCGACGCAATGAAAGAGAAGAAGGGCGTGAAGTTCGACGTCGAACTCACCGCCGCCGATCTTAAAGAACTCGCCGTCGAGTTCAAAGCGGAATACAAGAAACAGCTCGGCAAGGACTTCCCGAGCGAT
>JAGAEA010000015.1 GCA_017613355.1 Clostridia bacterium | reverse complement strand
CGTCGGCGTGAAGGCGCATCACAACGTCGGCGGTCTTCCCGACGATCTCAAATTCGAGCTGGTCGAGCCGGTCAAGTTCCTCTACAAGGACGAGGTCCGTTGCGTCGGCCGTGAACTCGGTCTTCCCGACGGGATGGTCAACCGTCAGCCGTTCCCGGGTCCCGGACTCGGCGTGCGCTGCACCGGCGCGATCACCCGCGACCGTCTGGAGGCGGTGCGCGAATCCGACGCCATCCTCCGCGAGGAGTTCGAGAAGAACGGGCTCGCCGGCAAAGTGTGGCAGTATTTCACCACCGTTCCCGACTACCGCTCCACCGGTATCGTGGACAACAAGCGCACATGGGCTTGGCCGGTCATCATCCGTGCGGTGAACTCGGTCGACGCCACCAGCGCCACCATCGAGGAGATCCCCTACCCGCTACTCAAACACATCGTCGACCGGATCCTCGCCGAGGTCAAGGGCGTCAACCGCGTCCTGTACGACCTGTCGCCGAAACCGGTCGCCACCATTGAATGGGAGTAATCCTCCGCAACTGAATTCAAAACACAAATAAAGAACTGACCGATCTTCTCGGAGATCGGTCAGTTCTTTTTCGTTATCTCGGCGGTTATCTTCCCCAAAACGGAGAATTGTTCTTGCGTTGTTTGCCCGCCTGATTGCTCGTTTTTCGTACGGTACGCGTCAACCAGCTCTTTGACCGTTTCGGCTTGCCGTTCCGTCAAGCCGTGGACGGATAGCGTCCCTTGATGTTTCATCCCGCAAAGCGTATCCATTGAAATATTGAAAATGCTTGCGATCGAGCGAAGTGTTTCGAGCGGCGGGGTCATATAGTTTGCTTCGTACTTGCTGATCGTTCCTTCGGAAACGCCAAGCAAATCCCCGAGTCTTTGTTGCGTGAAGTTGCGCTTCTTTCGCAGCTCTTTTATCGCTGCGCCTAAATCGTACATCTTTTCGCCTCCTTCCGTTCAAGAAGATTATACCCGATACAACTTGCCAATTTGGAATTGTTGTGATATAATATATTCCATATACGAATATTTTAAGACGGAATATTTCAGAATATGAAAGTTCAAGGGGCGGGAAAATGGCAAATAACAATGAGAATCTGAACAAAGCAAGTAGAGCAAAAAAAGATGAATTCTACACGCAACTCGTTGACATCGAGTGCGAATTAAGACACTATAAATCGTTTTTCAAAGGGAAAACCGTCTTTTGTAACTGTGACGACCCATACGAAAGCAATTTTGTTAAGTACTTTGCTATGAATTTCAATGCGCTCGGGCTGAAAAAACTGATTGCGACATCTTATGTTTCCTCCCCGATCGTGTTTACGCAACTTTCATTCTATCAGGAAAAAGAAAAACAATATATAAAAAGAGATGGATGTCGTCCCTATTTAATTGAATTAACCGAAATCCGCGACGAAAACGGAGACGGGGCTATTGATATCGGAGATTTTGAAAAAACCATAAAGAAACACCCTCCAAAGTACTTGAAAGGAGACGGTGATTTCCGCTCTCCGGAATGTATTGAATTGTTGAAGCAAGCCGACGTTGTAGTGACAAATCCCCCGTTCTCTTTGTTTCGGGAATTCATTGAGTTATTGGAGAAGCACGGCAAAAAGTACATTGTTATTGGAAACGTGAACGCCATCACATACAAAGAAGTATTCCCTCTGATTATGCAAAATCGACTTTGGCTTGGTGCAAGTATTCATAGCGGAGACAGAGAGTTTCGCGTTCCAGATAGTTATCCGTTGGAAGCGGCAGGGTGCAGAACAGACAAATCGGGCATCAAATTTATTCGTGTCAAGGGTGTCCGGTGGTTTACAAACGTCGATTATTCGGCAAGGCATGATGACTTAATTCTTTATAAGCATTATTCTCCCAACGAGTATCCGGTATATGACAATTATGATGCCGTTGAGGTGAATAAGACTTCCGAAATACCTTGTGATTATAACGGAACAATGGGCGTTCCGATAACGTTTATGGACAGATATAATCCGGATCAGTTCGAGATTGTCGGTGCGACGGAAAGCGAAGGAAAGGGGTTTTCCAACGGGTTGTGGAACGAGGCAAGCAAGGTCGCGCAACCGCTTGTCAAAGGTGAACGAAAGTATAAAAGGATATTCATAAAAAGGAGAGCGGCAAATGGAAATCCGACTTGAAGAACACACCATCGCAGAGGTTTTCAACGGATATCTGGACAACGACGAGGACGGCGTTGTCGGATTCGGCGGCAAGCTCAATATTCGCCCCGCATTTCAACGGGAATTCGTCTACAAAGATAAAGAACGCAACGCGGTGATTGACACCGTTTTCAAGGGATTCCCCCTGAACGTAATGTACTGGGTAGAGGATGGGCAGGGCGGATATGAACTGATGGACGGTCAGCAACGCACCGTCAGTATCTGTCAATACTGCAACGGGGATTTTTCCGTTCCGAAAGACGGAACTCCCAGAGCGTTCCATAATCTGAACGCGCACGAACGGGAACAGTTCTTGAACTACAAACTGATGATTTACATTTGTCGGGGCAACGATACGGAGAAACTCGACTGGTTCAAGACGATCAATATTGCCGGGGCGGTTCTGACTCCGCAGGAATTGCGGAACGCGATTTATACCGGACCGTGGCTTTCTGACGCAAAAAAGTATTTCAGCAAGCGTGGGTGCGCGGCGTACAGGATTGGAAATAAGTATCTCGGCGGAGAATTGAATCGTCAGGCGTATCTGGAAAGCGCGATCAAGTGGATTGGAGCAAAAGAGGGAACCGGCATTGAGGGGTATATGTCGATCCATCAGCACGACAGAAGCGCGACAGCTCTTTGGTTGTATTTTGACAGCGCAATCTCGTGGGTGCAGACCATTTTCCCCAACTACCGCAAAGAGATGAAAGGGCTGGAATGGGGATTGCTCTATAATCGGTACGGTAACGATCCGTTGGATCCTGCAGAACTTGAAAGAAAAACCGCCGCTCTGATGGCGGATAAAGAAGTCACCAAAAAAAGCGGCGTTTACGAGTATCTTTTGAGCGGCAAGGAAAAATGTTTGAGTTTGCGGCAGTTTGACGAGGACGACAAGAGAGCCGCCTATGAAACGCAACAGGGGATCTGTCCGATTTGCAGACGGCACTTCGAATTTGAACAAATGCACGCCGACCATATCACTCCGTGGCACGCGGGCGGAAAAACGGTTCCCGAAAACCTGCAAATGCTTTGCAGGGATTGCAACTTACGAAAGTCCGGACAAAATTGAAGAATAACCGGGCAGCCGATTTCCGCTGCCCGGTTTTTGCAAAAACCCCTATTGACAATATCACGATTCCGTGATATAATGAAGACGAAAAACAAGAAGGAGAAATCAACGATGCCGGTTGTCTGCAGATTCTACGGGATTGTTATCCGAATGTATTTTCAGCAGGCGGAACACAATCCGCCGCACGTACACGCATTATACGGGGACGACGTGGCGGCGATCGAGTTGCAGAACGGGGAGGTCCTTGAGGGACATCTTCCGCCGAAAGCGCTTTCTATGGTGCGGGAATGGGTATCGCTCCATAAAAGCGAACTGCTTGAGATGTGGACGACGCAGGAATTCAAATTGGTTTCGCCTTTACAGTAAGGAGGAAACGGAATGTTTCACAAAGTGAAGGCAGTAAACGCTCTGCCCGGTTTTCGTCTGAGCGTGCAGTTTGCCGAAGGAGTAACCAAACTCTATGACGTAAAGCCGCTGTTTGAGAGGTGGGCCCCGTTCAGAACGCTGGAGTGCTCGCCGGAGCTGTTTTCGCGAGTGCGCACCGGTCCCGGCGGATTTGGGGTAATCTGGAACGACGATCTTGATCTTTCCTGTGACGAATTGTTTGCAAACGGCGAGATCGTCAAAACCCCGTTCGACGGATTGATGGCGTTTACCGACGCAACCCGTTTGTGGGGGCTGAACGAAAGCACGCTCCGAAAGGCGATCAGTTACGGGAAACTGGTTAACGGAGTGGACGCCTGCAAATACGGGAAACAATGGGTGATTTCCGCCGAGGCGATGAGACGGGAATACGGAGAACCGGCAAATTCATAACGAAATAACGCAAAACGACCGGGCAGCCGAAACAACGGCTGCCCGGGTCCTGTTTGTAATTGATTCAGTCTTTGATAAAATTCACCACGGCGTCCATCACGCGGGGGTCCTGCGCGGTCATTTTGGCGGCGGGTTTGTCGGCAAAGAACGCCTGCTTGTCTTCGAGCGTTTTCAGCGTGCCGTCGTTTACTTCCTTCGCGAACTCCCCGAAGGATTCCTGCATGAACGCGAGCGCCTCCGGCGTGTAGGTCGGGTTGTGCTTTTTGTTCTGTTCGATCAAAAACTCCAGCTTGTCGTTGCCGAGCGTCTGCGCCAGTCCCGCACCGATCGAGAAGGGGACCATCGGATCGTCCTCGGACGCTACGAAGAGCAGGCGGTCGGTCGTGTGTTTCAGGTATTTGCCGTTGTCGGCGCGGGCGATCGCGGGATCGTTCTTCCGCTCGACCCGCTCGACGAGATAGTGGATCAGCCGATTCTTG